>NZ_LR733429.1:2712500-2873573 GCF_902506255.1 Exiguobacterium sp. 8H
GACAATGTTCATTTCGAAATGTGAGCCAATCTGCTCTTCTTGAATAGTCCACCAATTCGAGTGTCCAATCGGTATGTGTTGCTTTCTCGCAAGGGATGAATGGTAGATGATACGTTTTGGTTTGATGAAATACTTGAAACCCTGCTGCTTCATATATTCGGTGCTTGTCTTGATTATGATAATCCTCTTCCTGAAGATAGTACGTAATCGGGTACTTTGTTTCTCGACTTCGTTCATAGATCAAACGATGAAGTAGTCCGCGAAAGACGTGACGATCACCATATGTGGCTTGAGAGAGGCGAATGGCATGATCCGTTTCAAGCTGTTCGTCGTTTGCGACGATTGAAGCGAGTGGGGTATCTCGATTGAGTGCGACGTAGACGTGATGATGCGAGGGAAGGGAGAGAAGCAAAGGGGCCTTGCTTAAAGGATATAGCGACTGAATGGAAATACGCTCATGTAACGGTAATTGCCTGCATTCTACAAAACGTAGCGCTCGTTTCACGAAGAATCCTTCTTTCTTTATCAAATGATAAGTACAAATAAATTGTAAGCGCTATCTTGTATCGTGGGGTGTGGCAGTATGATGAAACCTGACTCGAGAAAAAATCAATTACGTAAGAAAAAGGTTCGAGTAAAATAGAACATATCCGTCCAATACAATGAAATGGATTTCGTTTCATCGTTCATCTGTGAGATTCATCAAATGTCAGCGCAACGAACGGATGAGACGTGCTATACTTAAACACAATGAAAACACGGAGTAGGAGTATATGATGAAATACATTTATCAACTGATTCTGGTTTCTGTGCTTTGGTTGACGGTAACACCGTCTGCAGCCATGGCCGAGACAGAACCGGTCGTCATTCATGAAAATATCATTGTCGAAGATGATGTAGAAATTCATGAAGGATTTCAATCGCCGAATGAAATGGTGTATTTGTTCGTATTAATTGTGTTGTTATCTGTCATCGGACTTGGCATGATGAACACGATTGAATAACGTGAAAACGTTCACAAAAATGCAATAAGTGATTTGGTAACGGTTACAATCGTTCCCTTATACTTATATGTGTAGGAAGAAAGTTCTGCACCAACTTTCTGTCCTCCTTTTCAAATGAACACCCCTCGTTCATATCATGTATTGGAGTCAATCGATCCTATCGATTGACTCCCTTTTTTTAAAATCGGATTCGCTTTTCTTTAGCAATTCGTTTTAAGCGCTTCGTCTCACTAGTGTGTCCGTGACTCTCTAAAAAGTCGACATATACCCGAAATGGTTCGGAGCGATGAGAAAAGAACGGGATATATTCAGAGAACAATTTTTGTTCCGCTTCTTTCAAATTCCCTTCAGCGACGAGAAGGCGGAGTTCTAACATTTTAAGCGCTTGATAGTTTTCGAGCGCGGTATCCTCTGTTTGGGACTTCTCTAACATCCGATCGCAAAGTTTTAAGAGACGGGAGTGAAGGAGTTTTCTTGTATTGGCATGACTGTGTTCGATGGGTAGCGTTGAGAGTAAATCAATTCGTGTAGAATCAACATCTTTTGGCACGTGGAGTGCGGTGTATAGGGCGCGGTCAATCCAAACGGTATCAATCGGGGCATCGAGCTGATAGTAGTGAATGAGTTGCTTGAGCATGGTGACTTGTGAAATTTTTAAAAGGCGAAACGGGTCACTCGTAGAGAAGAGCGGTTCTTCGCCAGCCGATGTAGAGAGGAGGTAAAACATTTCTTCATACATCGTACGTGCTTCTGTGTATTCCTCGGCGTAATGTGCTAAATCGCGAATGATTTTTTTAGCATGAATGTACCAATTTTTTTGGTCGCGTTCTGACATGACTTGATTCGGACGAATGTACAAATGTTCGTACGCAGAATCAACAAACCGTTCAGCCAAGGTGATGGTTTGCGAGAGCGAATGTCGCTCTTCAGAATTTTTTTTCTCTTTATAGCGCGTGAATTGGCTGATCATAAAATCAAAATCTTGATCATCAATCACATCTTTAGGAGTATGACGGTACATTTCGACGAGCAAATCGCGTAACGTCGCCTCGCCATACTGCTCTAACAATACGCGTAACTTTCCGATGCGCATCAGCTCTCCTCCTTTCAGTCAAACTTTTCGTAGGCAATCTCGATTTGGGCAGAAACCAATTATTATTCCTTTCCCGCTTTTCATCTGAAACAACCATTCGCTCTCATGCTTAAGACGGATTTTCGTAAGAAACGTTGTCAGATGATGGCTGGTTCGGGATAATAGAGAAAAATTGATAAAGTTGAGGATCATAATGATGAAAGATGAACAACATTTATCGCGTGTCGAACGTAGAAAGCGCGAATTAGAACAACAAGAAATCGAATCGTCTCGTGTGGACCACGGTGAAACGGACGAGCCCTCTATACATGCACAATCTGAACAACAGCGTGAACGGGTAACACGCCAATCAGAACATCCCTTTTTAAATGAACAAACCCAAGAATCGCCAAGGACGAAAAATGGGACGGCAAAGTCAAGTCGGAAACGACTGCCCCGGGTTTCATTATTTTCGAAACGGAAACCATCTCGACCAAAATCTCGACAGACGACGAAACCATCAACACCGTCTACCCCTGCTAAACGAGAAATGGATCATTCGTCTAAACAACCATCGAAACGAAAGCGTAAATGGAAGGGGAAAGCTGCCCTTCTCTTACTTGCAATGCTACTGATTGTTGGATATTTTGCGACTGCTCCATTTACATTCCTCATTATGGGGAGCGATGCGCGAGTAGGAGAATCGTTGTCGGGATCTCGTACGGACTCCTTGCAGTTGATGGAATTCGTACCACGCTCTGGTACTGTTCAGAATGTATCGATTCCACGTGATACGTATACAGCGATTCCATGTGAGCCTGAACGGGAAGGTGATAAAATCACGCATGCGTTCGCGTTCGGAGGTGCAGAGTGTACGATTGGTGCCGTGGAAGGGCTGACCGACGCCTCGGTCGATGGACAGGTCGTCATCACGTTCGAATCATTCATGGAATTGATTGATTTGATTGGTGGGGTAAATGTCACGGCGACGCATTCGTTTAGCGAGAAAGGGTTCAACCAGACGTATGAGTATACGGAAGGTGTTTCCTATGCGATGGATGGAGACATGGCATTGGCGTATGCGAGACATCGTAAATCGGATACGGATGGAGCACGTTCGAATCGTCAAACGGAGGTCATGACAGCTGTCGCTGAAAAACTGGCAAGTCCTTCAGGATGGACAAAAATTCCGGCGACGTATCGCTTCATGAAAGAAGAAATGGGACTTGAGATGAACGTCTTGCAAATGGCATCTGTCGGATTGACGATGATTTCGAATCCTGAGGTGAATAAGATGCAAGTCGAGGGTCAAGATGCTTATATCAATAACGTGTATTACTATGAACCGTTAGAAGAAAGCGTGCAGGCGATTCGAGACGCCCTTGATTTATCTGTCTGGGGTACTGTCAGATAATTTTAAGAAAAGGGTTTGATTCTGACTTGAAAGAGGAAATTTAAACAAATGAACTACTCTTTTGAGGAGGGAAATTTGAATGAAAGTTTTAGTCATTGGAGCAACAGGAAAGATCGGGAAACGTGTATTGAAAAGCCTAGCGAAAACCCATCAAGTGACCGCTTTAATTCGTTATCCTGAACTACAAGCAGAGTACGAGAAAATGGGTGCACACGTATTGACGGTTGATGTCGAGACAGAACTCGAGAAGAAAGTACATGAGGCGACAAGTGGACAAGATGCCGTTATTATCGCGGCAACTGCTGGCGCGGATGGTTCGAGCACTGAAATTGAACTGCTTGACCGAAACGTTGCGATGAATGCCATCGATGCCGCTAAGAAGGAACGGGTACGTCATGTTGTCTTACTCAGTGCCTATGGCGCTGATCAACCGAACGCTGCACCGAAAGAACTCTTTAACTTTCTGTCAGCTAACAATGCCGCTGACGAGTATATCGAACATAGCGGTTTGAACTATACGATCATTTGCCCAGTGACCATTGTTGATGAACCGAGTAAAGGTTCAATCGAAGCATCAGAGGACTTGAGTGATGCGGATGGTGCGACGATTTCCGAAACCGATGTCGCGACTGTCATCGCAGCGTCTCTCGACAACCGAGGTCTGTACGGTCGCCGAATCGAAATCAAGTCTGGTAGCACACCGATTAATGAAGCGCTCGACTTTGAAGGGCGTGGAGAGGTTGCGAACGGCGGAAGAACGACATTACGTCGACCACAACGATCATAATGAGTTGAGGAGAAGATGATATGGAACGAAAACTTTATAAAGACCCAAACAATAAAATGATTGCTGGTGTTTGTTCAGGGCTTGGAAACTATTTAGGGGTGGACGTCACCATTATGCGAGTCCTATTCGTGGCGATGGCGCTTCTCGGTGGCCCGGGACTCCTCATTTATATCATTCTGGCACTCATCATGAAAAAGCCGGTGTCAGAATATGAAGCTGAACAAGACGATCGCTTCTAAATCAAAAATCAATCCGACAAGACGTCGGATTGATTTTTTAGTTTTCCATATATAATGTATAACTCGCTTCGAACGTTTCGTTTGGTGGGAGGAGTTGGATCCCTTCTTTGTGTAGGAAATCTTTTCGATGGCCTTTATAATCCGCATGTCCGAACCAAGGTTCCAAACAGACGAACGGAGCGTCTTTCTGCGGCGGAGACCAGATACCGAAATGCGTGAAAGAGGGACTCTCCATCACGATGGCTGCGCCGGTTGGTTGATGTCGGAGTGCAGCATATTCAATCTTCTCAAAAATGAGTGCATCGTCGTCAAATAACGACCGAGTGAGGGGGATATACTGACGCTCTCCGAGTGGTTGATACGCGCCTGTTAAATAAGGGCCCTCGAGCAAATAGCGATCGAGGGAGCGGATTTCGCCGAAATCGATCACGTAGTCTTCAAATGTCCCGCCCATGAACGGAATATTGAATGCAGGATGACCACCGATGCTAAACGGTAACGTCGTTTCGCCCGGGTTATGGACGCGATACGTCACAATCACTTCTTCTCCCACAAGTTGATAGGACACGGTCAGTGTGAATGGGAATGGATAGTGTTGACGTGATTCCGATGTATCGTTCAATGTGAAGCGGACCGACGTGGCAGTCGAAGATTCGACCTCGAACATAGCGTCCCGAGCGAATCCGTGTTGACTCATCGTATAGGTGTTTCCCTCATATACATATTGATCATCGAGCAATCGACCGACAATCGGGAAGAGGATCGGGGCTTGTCGTCCCCAATAGGTCGGGTCCCCTTGCCATAAGAGTTCAGTTCCGGATACTTTCCAACTCGTCATCTCAGCACCTTGTGCCTTTAAGGTTATCTGTGTTTTCTCGTTTTGAAGTTGCACAATCCATACGCTCCTTTACGGGTTTATGATAAGTTAAGTGTAGAAATCTTAAGTAAAACAAACAAGGGGTAAATGATGCGCTTACAAAGAATTGGTATTGGAACGCTGATCCTTCTATTGATTGCTGGCCTCGCATATAAAGGCTACGAGGAATATATGATGACACAAAAGAAAGAAGAAGCGGTTCCGATCGTCCAAAATGAATCGGTATTAGGAGGACTTGAAGTGGGGCAACAAGCCCCGGACTTCACTTTGAATACGTTAGATGAGGATAATTTGACCCTTTCTGAGTTCCAAGGACAGCCGGTAGTCATTAACTTCTGGGCCTCTTGGTGTCCGCCATGCCGGGATGAGTTTCCTGAACTTGTATCGTTTGAAGAAGCGACAGGCATCCCAGTACTTGGCGTGAACGTCACCAAAAATGAGCGACGAGGAAAAGAGGACGTGGAGGCATTCCTAGATGAGTATCCCGTTGATTTTCCGATTTTGCTAGATGAAGAGGCCGCTGTCGAGCAACAATATCGTGTTGTCGCATTACCGACAACGTACGTTCTAGATGCAAAAGGGATCATCGTGGCGAAAAAAACGGGTCCGGTAGACGAGGCGTGGCTTCAGCAACAAATCGACGACATCTCAGAATGATTCATTCGAAAAAAAGCTGAACGAACTGCCCGGTTAGAGAGGGCAGACCGTTCAGCTTTTATAGTGTTGCTTGATCAATGCGTCAAAGTTAGGGGTCATATCTTCTTCAAGATAGTAATGATGGTTGTCTCGAATGATTGTATCACCAACACGTGCTTCGGATGGTAGGAATCGTCTAGGGATGAAACTTGAGCCGTTGTTCCATCTCAATACGGCATATTTTCCCTCGATTCGTACCAATGTACCGTACTTAATCATACCTCTTCCTCCTCGACGAGCAGCTTCTGTCTCTTTTTATCCTTACATCATGTATTCCCAAATTCCACAAAAGCTACACATCTTTACACGTGTCTGTCTAATCACTATAGGGACGTTGTATCAAAAAACGATAGAGGTTAAATGCGGGAAATGTGAAGAAAGTTTGAAGAAAACGCTTTCTTTTTTTGGAATGGTCTTTTATAATGAAACCACGGGGTGATTATGACGAAACTGTGAACAATGGGGGGATGGTCATGTTTTCTTCTGCAATGATTGGGTTACTCGCTCTGACGGGAGTAACGATCTATGGGGTTGACCGTATGTTCACGGTCCGCTCAGAACGCGTCACAAAGAAATAGGTCTACATAGGGGGAAATCGCAACGTCTTGGGGAGACGTTGCGATTTTTTTATACGTCTTGTTGACGAGACCGACGATCGGTCTCTTTTTGTTCCACAATCTTTCGATTTCGCTCATGAACACGGTCAAAAAAAGCGTGCTCTGGCCATGCGGAGGACCAATGACGTTCTTCGGGGAGTGCCAAGATATATTCTTCCGCCGCACTCAATCTCTCAATCATGTGACTCCGGCTGTCGCACAAATCGCCGTGCCCTGGTACGAACCAGCGAATCTCATGTTCGTAGATGAGTGATTGCAAGGTTTGTAACGTGTCGAGATAGGCGGTTGGGTCGTGTTCGATAAAAGGTGGCTCGACATTAGACCCATAATCTCCACAAACGAGAAGATTCATGGATTCGATGAGAACCGACATATGTGTCGCGTCATGGCCCGGTGTAGAGAGGAAGGTCACGGGCACTGAACCGATTAAAAGCGTTTGATCGGGTTGGATGACCAGGTCGATGTCCGGTTTTTGAATCGGGTGATCAATATAATACTGTTCATAAAACTCGCGAATCTCATTTAATTGGTCAGATGAGTCTGCATCGACGAAAGCCTGTGAGGCAATCGTTGTGGCATCTGCAAAGCCGTAAGCTCCGATGATGTGGTCAAAATGATGATGTGTGAAGATGACATAAAGCGGCCGATTCCGACGGTGTAATTCGATGTCACGACGGATTGTCGCAATTTCTTCGGGGAGCCAGGTCGGGTCAATCAACAAAAGGGCATCTGGTGTATCGATGAGGGTCGATGTCGTTCGCATCAACGCGCTTTCGTATACGGTAAAGGATTGCAGCTTCGCTTGAATCAATGGAGTTCCTCCTTGTCTGTATGGATTCAATCACTCTTTTCCCCAAAACAATAGACGGAACAACAAAAAAGCAGAAAGTCGTGTGACTTTCTGCTTTTTGCAAGGTCTCAACCGTGCAGTGTATGTGTGCGAGATACTCTCGCGTATATGTCGATATTGGAGCGGGTGAAGAGAATCGAACTCTCGTCATCAGCTTGGAAGGCTGAGGTTTTACCATTAAACTACACCCGCATCAAAGAAAAAATATGGAGCGGGTGAAGGGAATCGAACCCTCGTCATCAGCTTGGAAGGCTGAGGTTTTACCATTAAACTACACCCGCGAAACGTATTAACTCTTAACGTTACTTTGATATAATAGCATATACGATGGAATTTGCAAACCCTTTTTTAAAAAAACTTTTTAGGTTGCAGAATCCTATTCACAACGCAGATAATAGAAAAAAGGGGAGAAATGAAATATGAGTGAGCGAAAATCATATTTACGACTGATGGGTGAAGGGTTTCGAATGTTGAAACAATCGAAACAAACGAACACGACGGTGTCTCTCCGAAGTTGGACGTTTTCGATCCATCATGAACAAGAATGGCAGGTTGTGTTACGAACGAATCGAATCAAGTGGGTCGGATTACCAAGTATGACGTTTGAGATTCATCCGGATATGATTCAAATAGGAGATCTTCGAGTCACCCGTCACGCACAATCGAACGAAGTACGTTTGACAATCGATGAAGAATGGGGATTGGAAAATAAGGTTGTTTGTGACAACCTAGAATGGGAAACGTTCGTCGATGCGCTCAAACAAGTGAAGGGGGAGTAAGCGTGAGTGGAGAGAGGTTGTATCGGATGGAAGCCGAGGCTCGAGGGAGTGCTTGGCGTGCCCGGGTTCTAACAGGAATTCAACGATTTCGATTTTATAAAGGGGAATTGCTTGCACCGACAAGCCGACCGTATGTCGTGTTAAGCATCTCGCAAGATGAAGGAGCCCTGCCAGATTTAATTGAGACCGATATGGGTATCCTCTTGATCCATGAGCGGGTGGGACCTATCTTTATGAATGTCTGTCCGTATGACGTTCAGCTCGTTCGTGTCGAGCTTCATACGAGTACCGGGAAAACCGATCGTTACTGTGCGCTGAACGTCCTCCGCCGCTTTGAAATCGAATACCTTGAACATTCAAACGAATATCGTCCGCTGAGTGCGGATCGACTCTATTTCCTATCCAATCAAACTGTCCGCATGAACTTATTTGGACATATGATCGCCCAAGACGTAAATAGCCAACGTCTTTACGTGACCGAACGCTTGAAGTACGCGCTTCAAGCTAAAATGGTCACAGGGCTGGCATTCAAGCAAGTAAAGGAGAAAACAGCATGAAAGAGTACGAAATTGATGGGTGGTTCCGCCTGACGTATCCGGAACATTATGAATACAGCGAAGAGGAAGACTATGTGAGTTTTTACTCGACGGAAGCGGATGCGCAAGGGACGCTTCAAATCTCAATCTATGAATCAGAAGATTCGCAAGAACCAAAACAATCCGCTATGAGCGAATTGAATACGTTCTTAGGCGAATTTCCGATTGATGTAAAGATTGCTCCAAGTGTCACAACTGAAACGAGTGATATGACAACGGCCTACGCAAGTGGGATTGAGGATGGGATGCATTTAGATGTATGGTCCTTGACCGACGGGAAACGGCTCTTATTCTTAACTTACGTAGCCGATCAGGTGACCGATGAAAAGATGGAAATCGAGTCCATTATCGATTCGATTGAGTGGACATAAAAGGAGACACGACGCCAACGAGGCGCGTGTCTCCTTTTTTACTGATATTTTGGTACATCGAAGTTGAGTGTGTAAGCATCAAGTGATTGATAGATATTATAGATGCTTGTCGTTTGTTTTGCGGCCCATCCGATATCCGTTGCATATTGGTGCGTTCCTGGTGAAGAAGGATTGAAGCGCATCTTATACAGCGTATTTTGTTTATATGTCGGGTGATTGATATAGCTAGCCCCAATCCAGTAAGCTCCTCCGATAATCGCTTCTTTAGGAGAGAACCACTTTTGTTGGAAGGCGTATTTGGCGCCGTTTCCAAGAGGGTTGCTATCTGTTGCTTGAATACCGTACATATTATAGACGGTTGCGGCAACAGGACGTTCCGGATAAATCCGATTCCCACTCGAGTTAATTAATGCATTCCCATCTTTATCGACAGGAACTCCTTTTGCGAGAAGGGATGTACCATGTCCAGTTTCAAGGATGGCATGCGAGAGAAGATACACTTCGTTCACGCCATACATACTAGCCGCATCAACGAATGCCTGACCTTGTCCGCTGAGCGTTCCTTTTGATGTGAGGACCTTGTTCAATGTTGTCGCAGTTGTCCCAGCGCTCTTCGATAAATCTAAGAATTGATAGAATGATCGAGAGTTTGCATCAATCTGGCTAGGATCGACGTATGGAAGAAGATCATCAACTGATGCACGACGCCAAGTGTTATCAAAGACTCGGATATTGTGTCCGGCCGGTCGTTTATACGAAATCGTATAGTATGTGCCGGATTGACCTGTAATCGTAACGGTTTCGCCTGTATTAATTTGACCGTACGCATGAGATGTTAAAATTGGACGGCTCAAAATGTTGGCGGTTCCGACGACTGAACTTGGTGTCACGTAACCGGTCATCGTGCCGTATTTTACTTTATACCAAACGGTTGACCCGGAAGTATAACGGTCAACGTATTGAATTGACGCACCATATGGAATGGTGACGAGCGAGGACGAGCTTGAAGAGGCTGTCATCTTCAAAGCGGTTCCTAACCCTGAGACAACAGTCATCTCAGATTTCACAATCTTTCCTGTCGATCCGTTGACACTTACCCAAGCACGAGGTAGGTAGGCTTCATCGTATCGATGGGCATCCGTTTGGGCGAATTGAGCCACTTGACGGTCTGCCATCTGACGAACTGTCATCGGATAACTAGTATACGAAACTTTTTTCGTGATACCTGTCGCAGGTGGGGTCGTTGTGACAGGTACGACGTAATCGGTATGAATATAGTTGCCGCTATACGTACCACTTGTAAGAAGTGCCCAGTCTGAACCGACAATTGGTTTGATGTTGACAATCGTTCCCGTACTTAACGTTCCGACTTTATTTGCTGTTGTCACTTCAGGCGTCGAACGAACGTTGAGTGGCTCGTTCCCATCTACATAGATACGAACTTGACGTTCTTCTTCGTATTGCTCGTCTGACGGTACTGTTTTCGAGAAGTAATCTGCCGTCGCATAACCTGTAATCGGACCGTATTCGATTTTAAAGAATCGTTCCGTGAGACCAGGTTCCGACACTTGTTGAACTTTCGTGCCGAACGGAATGACCGCAACCTTCACTTTTTCAGCATCCGAGCGGTTGTATAAAACGACATCACGCGTTGTATAATAATCTGTTTTCACCACGACCTCTGGATCTTTTAATGAAAAGTGACTAGAACCTGCATATCCTGTTTTTCCTTCATAGCGAATCTTGAACCAAGAATTAGAAAGACCGCTTTGTGAAAGCTGTTCTACTTTTGCGCCAAATGGAATCGTGGCAATCTTCGTCGCTCCGGCTGCAGACGAACTATACATCGCTACATTTCGAATCGCAAAGTATGGTGTGATCGTCACTTCTTCAGGTGCCTTCGTTGAAAAATGACGAGCGGCAGCGAAGCCGGTGACTCCATCATATTCAATTTTGAACCAAGAGTCCGATAAGTTGGCATCTGATACTTGGACGACTTTTGTTCCTTCTTGAATCGTGCGAAGACGAGCTGCTCCGGAAGCGGATGACTCATATAACACGAGGTCTCGAACCGCATAATAGGTTGTCTTGACGACGGCTTCAGGTTTTGATGTCGAGAAGTTACGCGCGGCCGCATAGCCGACCGTGTCCCCGTATTGGATCTTATACCAAGATGAACTCAATCCGTTCACGTATACACGCTTCACTTCTGCCCCAAGTGGAATTGTTGCAATTTTTGATGCACCAGTTCCTGAACTATTGTAGAGCGCGACATTCTTCACTGCGTAATATGTCGTGACTGCTTCTGGAGCAAGCGAAGTCGCGGTAAAGTTACGTGCTGGTGCATAACCGACAAGTGAACCGTATTCGAGTTTATACCATGAACCCGTCGCGCCTAATGAATCGAGGTAAGTGACTTTCGCACCTTCTGGAATCGTTGCGATTTTAGACGCACCAGAACCGGTCGAATCATACAAGACGGCAGTTGTCGAAGCGTAAAACGAAGGACTTGTTTCGCTGAAGTATCGTGCTGCCACATATCCTGTATATGTACCAAATTGTACTTTATACCAAGATCCTGTCGCCCCGTGAGTAGACAGATGTGTTACGAGTGATCCTTTCGGGATGACTGTTTCGATTGAAGCGGACGTTGACATGGAAGAACGAAGATTGACGTTCATTTCAGCTACATATAATGAAGCGGATGTAGTAGAGGCTGTTGTCATAGATGAACCGATTGTCAAATACGTAGAAGAAACGTATCGTTTTTGCCCTTCGAAGTTGATTTGTGCCCATTCATCGTTGACGGTGTATACATCTACCGTTGTTCCTTCCGTTAATTTGCCGACGATTGAAGACGATGTCGACGAATCAGACCGTACATTTAAAATGGGTGTGTTGACTGTTCCTTCGGATGTTGCTGCATATGATTGGAGTGGTGCGAGAGTGCTCAGTATCGTTCCTGAGACAATCGTGGCTACTCCTAATCTTGAGAGTGTCGATTTCAATATGTTACCCCTTTCGGATGAGAGAGCATGATTAAATTGATTGCGGTCTAAGTATAACGTACTTAAAAAATGGAAAGAAGAAGTAGAATTACAAAAAAGGTAAATGCTTAAAATAATTTTTCTAAAATCAGGTAAATGAAAAATCCCCTTATAAAAGGGGATTAAGTAAATTAATGGATTATGTTTTGCTTCATCCAAGCAAGAATATCTGACCATACTTGTTCGCGGTGTGCTTCACGAAGGATTTCATGTCGAGCATTGTCGTAAGTGACGACTGCGAGCTCGACATCCGCATTACGATATTTCTTAATGATTCCGTTCAACCCTTCTCCGTCATGCGTGACAGGATCGTCCATTCCGGCAACGAACAGAACTGGAAGAGACTTCGGATGTTCATGAATCCGTGCAGACGTGGTGACATCTAATGAAGCGCGTGTCACTTCATGTAAAAAACCGAGGGAAGGCAAACCGCCACAATTTGGGTCGGCGAGATAGGAGTCGACTTCGTCTGGAACACTTGAAAGCCAGTCGCTATCCGTTCGAACAGGTAAAAACTTAAGATTATAACGTCCGAATAACAGTCGTTCAAAAAAACGAGATTGGTGTGTTTCGTGTGTTCGTTTCATCGCGGTAGCAATTAAGCGATGCCCGAGTTCGCCTGCAACTCCTGGATGAGGAGGCGGGGCGACGACGACGATTCCGGATAAGGCGTGCCCCATGACTTGACCGAGCTTTCGAACGAGAAGAGAACCGAAACTATGACCTATTAGATATGTCGGACGACCATCCTCATATTGACGGATGAGGAACTGTGCATCCTCAACAAGTTGTTGGAATCCCGTTCCTGGCGTGAGATGCCCATATGTGCGTTGGTCATGAGCGCTTGTACCCGCACCACGCAAGTCACACACAAACACATCATAGCCATTATCTGCCATAAACTGTGCAAACTCAATATATCTTTCATGATGTTCGAGCATCCCGTGAAACATGAATATTTTTCCAATCGATTGCTCTGCCTGAACGTGCATGACTTCTGTTTGATACCCGTCAGGATACGTCAACTCCGATACGATCATGTGTCATCCCCCTATTAGAAAAGGCCGATTGCTTTTCCGGATTCGTCAATTCCCATATTGAGAGCTGCTGGGTGTTTCGGTAACCCTGGCATCGTCAACACGTTGCCTGTTAAGGCGACGAGGAATCCTGCTCCCACTGAAGGTTTTAATTCGCGAACGGTGATGGTGAATCCTTGTTGATAACCGAATTTTGCAGGGTCGTCTGAGAGGGAGAACGGTGTCTTCGCCATACAAATGGGAAGGTCCGACCAGCCGTTCGCCTGAACATCTTTCATTTGCTTTTGTGCTTTGGCGGTAAATACGACGTCTGCAGCACCGTATACTTCTCTCGCAATGGTTTTAATCTTTTGTTCGATCGAATCGGTCAACTCATATAGAGGCGTAAGTTTGCTTTCGTTCGACTCGACGGCGTCAATGACCGCTTCGGCTAACTGTCGACCACCAAGTCCGCCGTTTGCCCATACTTCGCTGAGCGAAGCACGAATACCGTGTGCCGCACACCAATCAAGAACGGTTGCAAGTTCCTCTTCTGTATCTGAATTGAAACGGTTCAATGCGACGACCGTAGGCAGTCCGAGTTTTTTCATCGTATCGATATGTTTGGCGAGTAATTTCAATCCTTCTCCGACTGCACCGACATTCTCAATATAAAGCTGATCTTTCGAAACGCCACCGTGCATTTTTAAAGCGCGAACGGTTGCGACGAGTACGACCGCATCCGGATTCAAATCACCGACTCGAGATTTGATATGACAGAACTTTTCTGCCCCGAGATCGGCACCGAACCCAGCTTCCGTCACCACATACTCCCCAAGCTTTAATGCAGTCTTCGTTGCAATCAGTGAGTTGCATCCGTGCGCGATGTTCGCGAACGGCCCGCCGTGGACGAGTGCAGGTGTTTGTTCGAGCGTTTGGACGAGGTTCGGTTTAAAGGCTTCCTTCAACAGTAACGTCGCCGCCCCGGCCGCCCCGATTTGTTCTGCTGTGATTGGTTCTTTTTGATGGTCATAGGCGACTACGATTCGCTTGATGCGTTCTTCTAGGTCGTCCAATGAATCGGCCAAACAGAGAATCGCCATGATTTCTGAAGCGACGGTAATATCAAATCCGTCTTCACGAGGGACTCCGTGAGCAGGACCACCAAGGCCGACCGTGACATGACGAAGTGCGCGGTCGTTTAAGTCAAGGACGCGCTTCCAGACGATATGTCGGACATCGATTCCAAGGTCGTTTCCTTGATGCAAGTGATTGTCGATCATGGCACTGATCGTATTATGGGCCGATGTGATCGCATGCATATCACCTGTGAAGTGGAGGTTGATGTCTTCCATCGGGAGAACTTGACTGAAGCCACCACCAGCAGCGCCACCTTTTAGGCCCATCGTCGGACCGAGTGAAGGTTCGCGCAGACAGACGATCGCTTGTTTATCCAACTGATTCAACGCTTGTCCGAGACCGACTGTCACCGTCGATTTTCCTTCACCAGCTGGTGTCGGATTGATCGCTGTGACGAGAACGAGTTTTCCGTCTTCCTGCGTTTTCACACGTTCGAGGACATCGTAAGAAAGTTTAGCTTTATATTTCCCGTAAAGATCTAGATCATCTTCATGTAATCCGATTTTTGCTGCGATGTCTTTAATCGGCAAGGTTTTGGCTTGTTGGGCAATCGTAAGGTCAGATAATGGTTTCGTCGTTGTCATTCAAAAAGTCCCTCCGTTTATCGAACGATATCTTTTTATTCTCTTAAAATCATTCGGGAATTTCGGATTAAAATATGAATCAAGGCAAATCATATTTAATCCGTTCGTATTATCATTGATTTTATCATAACTCATCACGCCTTCAAATTCATTCATTCCGTTCAATATTTTCCACCCTTTCCGTCAAATGTATCCGTTTTCATTAAGGGTTTGACACGATACAGTGATAGTGGAGGCGATACACATGACTGAGACTACTAAACGGACGAAACGCAGAGGAAATTGGAAGAAACCTGCGAGCTTTATAGCATTTGTTGGACCTGCTTTTCTGGCATTTGTCGCAATCGTACTCATCCCATTTTTTAATGGCATTTACTATAGTTTCACTGACTGGAACGGCGTGACCGGAGAACTGAACTTTGTCGGATTGGATAACTATCATCGCTTGTTCTTTGAAGATGAGCAGTTCCGCGCTTCTTTTTGGATTACGACGAAATATACGCTTGTGTCTGTCCTATTGACGAATATCGTCGGTTTCTCATTGGCGCTATTATTGACGATGAACATTAAGACGCGAAACTTCCTACGCACGATTTTCTTCATGCCGAACTTGATCGGTGGCTTAATTCTCGGGTTCATCTGGCAGTTCATTTATGTAAAAGGATTTGCCTCGATCGGTGCGTTGACGGGGTGGAGCCTGTTCGAATTACCATGGCTCGGAGATGCGCAAACGGCATTTTGGGGAATCGTGATTGTCGCCATCTGGCAAGGTGGCGGGTATGTCATGGTCATCTACATCGCTGCGCTACAAAACGTGCCGACTGATTTGATGGAGGCGGCACGAATCGATGGGGCGAATCGTCTTAAGATGCTCCGCCATATCACGCTACCGATGATTATGCCATCGATTACCATCTGTTTGTTCCTGACCATCTCTTGGTCATTCAAAGTGTTTGATACGAACTTGTCGCTCACGAATGGTGGACCGTTCAAATCGACCGAGATGTTAGCCTTAAATATCTATACGGAGTCTTTTGTGAATAACAATTATGGTCTCGGGTCAGCGAAGGCGGTCATCTTCTTCTTGGTCGTGGCTGCGATTACGGTGACGCAAGTGTACGTGACGAAAAAACGGGAGGTGGAAGCATGACGACGGAAAAATTGGAACATGTCGAGAGAAACGTAGAGAAGACACCGAAGCGTATCCCGCAGCGTCCACTTCGCCCGGGAACGTATTCTTGGAACCTTGGAATTATTGAGCTCGTCGCCATCTTGCTCGGACTACTCTATTTGGTCCCGTTCTATTACGTTGTCGCCAACTCGTTCAAATCGATGGCTGAAATCTTTACGAATACGTCCGCCTTACCGAACGAGTGGTTGACCTCAAACTATACAGAAGCATGGGAAGCGATGAATTATGGACGTGTCTTTTTGAACTCCCTTCTCATCACGGTCGGAGCGAATGCGGTCATTGTCATCTTCACCTCGATGGCGGCATGGAAACTCGTTCGGACGAAACATTGGGTTTCCACAATGATCTTTTTCTTGTTCGTGGCAGCGATGGTCATTCCGTTCCAGTCCATCATGATTCCGCTCGTGAAAGTTTCGAGTATCCTCGGTCTGTTGAATAGCCATTGGGGCCTGATCGTCATGTATCTAGGTTTTGGGTCTGGTATCTCAGTATTCCTTTATCACGGATTCATGAAGTCGATTCCTGAGGAGATTGAAGAAGCCGCCATCATCGACGGTTGCTCGACATGGGGTGTCTTCTGGCGCATCGTCTTTCCACTTCTCAAGCCGATCACGGTGACAATCGTCATCTTGAACAGTCTATGGATTTGGAATGACTTCTTATTACCATCGCTTGTTCTTCGTGATGTCGAGTTACGGACCATCCCGCTCGCGACATTCTATTTCTTTGGACAGTACACGAAACAATGGGATTTGGCATTAGCAGGTTTAGTGTTAGGAATCGTTCCCCTTCTGGTCTTTTTCTTCGGCATGCAAAAGCATATCATCAAAGGGATCACAAGCGGTTCGATTAAATAACCCTCCCAAGGGAATCCTCCGTTCGCTACACGGAGGATTATTTTTTTTGAAAAAAATCGTTGACATTAATCTGAATATTTATAATAATGAACTCAATTCAATTGTGAACGACGTCGAAAGGACGAGTACACGAAGGTAGTGAGCCAAGCGATCCGGGGGTGGTGTGAGCCCGGTCTTAACCCTTCGTCGAAAAACTTCCTGGAGTCGCTACCCGAACGCTTTGCCAGTAGACGTAGCCGGACCGCTCCCCGTTATCGGAGTTACGAGATGATTGTCTCGAAAAAGTGAGTAGATTCGTCTACTAATTTGGGTGGCACCGCGGAACCGAAGTCTTCCGTCCCATGTTCGATGGGAATGGAGGGCTTTTTTTCATGGCTTCATTTTCAAATATTCCACAATTGGAGGAAACGGAAAATGACAACAGCAACAAGCACGATGAAAGAAAGACAGCAGACGATTGCAGCAGTAAAGGCACTCTTTGAGGAGAAAGTCTCACGTGAACTCGGACTGATTCAAGTACAAGCACCGCTATTCGTCGAATCGGCGAGTGGGGTCAACGATCACTTGAACGGTGTGGAGCGTATCATTCAGTTTGATACGATGTATCCGGGACATGAACTTGAAATCGTTCAGTCACTCGCGAAATGGAAACGTGAAGCGCTCGGTCGTTACGGATTCGGTGTCGGTGAAGGATTGTACACTCAGATGCGTGCCATTCGACGCGACGAAGAACTCGACGCGACCCATTCTTTATTCGTCGATCAGTGGGACTGGGAACGAGTGATTGCTCGAGAAGAACGGACGATGGAATACTTGAAAGCAACGGTGGAGTCGATTTACGCTGCGCTCCGTGAAACAGAAGCGGAAGTAGAGAAAGCGTACGGTGTTGAAGCGATTCTTCCGGAAATGATTCATTTCATCACGAGTCAGGAGTTGGAGGATACGTATCCGACGATGACACCGAAAGAACGTGAAACGGCTATCTGTAAAGAGTACGGTGCGGTCTTCATCTCACAAATCGGAGATCTTCTCGCTTCAGGTATGAAACACGATGGACGAGCGGCAGACTATGATGATTGGTCGCTTAACGGAGACATTCTCGTGTGGCACCCTGAGCTCGAGTCAGCATTTGAACTGTCATCGATGGGCATTCGTGTCGACGAAGTGGCACTTGATGCGCAACTGAAGAAAGCAGACGCGGAAGAGAAGCGCGCGTACCCATTCCATCAAGGAGTGCTCGAAGGAACGCTTCCTCTTACAATCGGGGGCGGAATCGGACAATCGCGTGTCGCAATGTATCTCTTGCGCGCGCGTCATATCGGAGAAGTGCAAACATCGGTCTGGCCGCAAGAAGTCATTCAATCGTGTAAAGAAGCTGGCATCAGCTTGTTGTAATATAACTTGTTGTAATATAATAAGAAGAAACACGGAACAGGACTCGAAAAAAGAGTCCTGTTTTTCTGTGCAACATTTTCCACCCTATCCGTCAATTTTGACACCTACATCTTGGAAGCGTTTTCATTTAAAGTTGAGTTTGTAAAGATGGATAAGGTTAAGGGAGGAAATGAGATGAAACGGAAGTGGAAATTGTCTACAGCGGTCATGACGGCTGGAATGGTCTTATCACTCGCGGCTTGCGGCGGCGGATCACTCACGGACGAAGGTTCTTCTGAAGGGAATGCAGATAGTGGCGACAAAAAAGACGTCACGTTAAACGTCTTCCAATTCAAAGCAGAGATTGCGAAAGACCTTGAAGCGATGGCAAAAGAGTATGAAGAGGAGACGGGTGTGAAAGTCACGGTTCAAACCGTCGGTGGTGGAGCAGACTACGGTGCGGCCCTCAAATCACAATTCGCCTCAGGAAATGAACCGGATATCTTCAACAACGGTGGATTCACGGAAGCACAGACATGGAAGGATAAACTCGAGGACCTCTCAAGCGAGAAGTGGATCGGAGATTTGACAGAAGTCGCCAAAGAGCCGATGACGATGGACGGTAAACTGTACGGAATGCCAATGAACCTCGAAGGTTACGGATTTATCTATAATAAAGAACTATTTGAAAAAGCAGGGATCAAAGAGTTACCGAAAACACTCTCTGAACTGACAGATGCTGCTGAAAAACTTGAGCAAGCGGGAATCACACCGTTCTCTGTCGGTTATGCAGAGTTCTGGATTTTAGGAATCCACTTGTTGAACATTCCGATGGCGCAACAAGACGACCCGGATGCATTTATTCAAGCGCTCAATGAGAATAAAGCGAAGTTTGAAGACAATGAACAGTTCCAAGAGTTTTTGAAATTGTTTGATTTGACGATTAAATACGGAAACAAAAACCCGTTGACGACGGACTACAATACACAAGTCACACAGTTCGCCCAAGGAGAGACAGCAATGCTCCAACAAGGGAACTGGGCACAACAAATGATCCTCGACGTAAATCCAGATATGGAGATGGGCTTCGTCCCAATCCCAATCAATGACGATGCGGAGAAGATGGACCGACTTCCGGTCGGTGTCCCGAACAACTGGGTCGTCAACAAAAATTCGAAGTATAAAGAAGAAGCGAAAGACTTCTTAGAGTGGATGGCGACGTCGGATACAGGGAAAGACTACATGGTCAACAAGTTCAAGTTCATCCCTGCCTTCAAGTCGATTGAAGCCAACGACCTTGGACCACTCGCAGACGATATCTTGGCGTATTCGAATGAAGGGAAGACCATCTCTTGGAACTGGTTTAAGTATCCGGATGGAGCAGTGAATGAATATGGTGCCCTTATGCAGGCATATGTCGGTGGACAAAAAACAGGTGAAGAGATGCTTCAGGACTTCACGAAAGTATGGCAAGACAAAGTGAAATAAGCATGGCACAGACGGTGAAACGACCCCTTCACCGTCTGTGTTTTTTTTATGAAGAAATTGTCACAGGAATCCCATATAAACCACACACATACCGGTGGGGGTTTCAGTAGAATGGATGTTGTAAGCGCTTATGAGAAGGAGGGGGCATGAAACGAATATTGAGTTGTATCCTATTTTTGTGTTGGGCAACACAGGTAGAGGCGGAAGAACACTCGATTCCGTTGACTGAACCCATCGTCATTGAGTCGAATGAGCATGTGGATGGAGACGGAAAAACATATACGAGTTGTGGCCATCCCGCATTTATCATGCGTGGAACCGGTGCTGTTCTCGAACGTGTATCAGTACAACAATGCGAGAACGACGATGTACCAGCCATCCAAGTATCTGGTCTCGGACATCAACTGCTTGATGTATCGATCGAGTCCGCTGGTACTGGACTATTGATTGAGGATAGTTATGGGGTTCGAGTCACACGAATGGCCATTGACGGGAATGGACAGGCGGATGGGATGGTGCTCCTTGATAGTGAGGCGACCGAACTGCGTGGAGTTGTAGTGAAGAGAGTGAGAGACGGGATATACATAGAGAATGGATCTCGGCACACAATCGTTCGACCGGTCGTTTCGCATTCACGTTACGGCATTCACTTGATGTTTCCGACTGACGTGGTGATTTCGGTGCCCGAACTCCATCATAATTTGACCGGTGCGATGATTATGGGAACGAATCGAGTCGTCTTAAAAAATGGGAATGTATACGACCAGTTCGGTGGAACGGCGACGGGGCTGATGCTCTATGAGGCAATCGATACGACCATCGAGATGACGAACGTATCTGGAAATCATATCGGCTTGTTCGCGGAGCAGTCAGTAGGAACGATTCTTGAACGGAATACGATTAACGGCAACGATATCGGCTTTCAATTCAAGCAAGCAACGGGGATGATGATTCTTCAAAATAACCTGTTAGGAAATCGTGAACCGGTGACGATGGTCGAGTCGGATGACAACGTTGTACAAGGAAATGTCTGGGGTGGGACGACGTTGGACCTAGATCGTGACGGGTATAGCGAAATCCCATTTCAAACCGAACCGTACTTGTTCTTATTAACTGATTCATATGAAGCGCTAGAATTATTATACGGGTCCCCGGGACTTCTCCTATTAGAAAACATTCTGAGAAGTCCGAACGATGTATCGTTGACGGACCTTTCACCGCAAACCTATACAGCAAGGTGGGAGTGGAGCGGTTCGATTTGGAATTTAGGGAGTATCATTTTACTTATTATCATTTGGATATTTGGGAGGAAACGACATGAAATCGTATAAACAAGTATCAGGATTATTATCCATCGCAGGATTATCATTGGCACTCGGAGCATGTTCGAGTGCATCGGCAGAACCGTTTGAAATCAAATGGGGCGAAACAGAGTGTGAAGTGTGTAAAATGAAAGTCATGGATAAGCAGTTCGCAGCGGAAGCCATCATGGAAAATGAAAAAGGATATGCGTTTGATGACATCGGTTGTCTCATGCGTGATTGGTATCCTGAACAAAAAGAAGAAGATATTGCTGCGATGTACGTGAAAGATTTCAATACGAAAGAGTGGGTCGAATTAGACGAAGCGATGTTCGTGTACGACAAAGAGTCGAAAACACCAATGGCGTACAATATTCTCTCGTTCGCGAAAGAGGCTGATGCTGAAGCCTATATCGAAGAGAATGGTGGAGATATGATGGACTTCGAACAATTGAAAGACCATTCGTGGGAGCGCGGCGAGATGCACATGAAGATGGATGGCGAAGGCTCAATGGATCAAGATAGCGAAATGGACATGGATACAGAAGAAGAAGGGCAATAATCGATGTCACTGTGGCGAATGGAATGGGCGCGGAGTCTGAGACAGCGTGAGAACTATGTATTCTTAGTTATATGGATTCTCACGCTCGTTCTACTCGGAGGACTCGGACAAGCACTACCTGTTGCTGCGGACTATACAAACGTAAGTGCAACGCTCATCACGGTGCTCGGTCTGTTACTTCCTCTTTTCATTTTATTGACGACAGCGCTTCATTGGGGACAGGAACAGGAATCGAAGCGATTGAATCTCCTCTCAACATTTACCTATCCTAAATGGAAGTTGATTTTAGTCCGATTCAGTTCATTTCTCGTGACACAAGGACTTATTCTGCTGTTGGCTTTCCTCGTTGCTTCGCTCGTTGTCGGACAATCAGGTGAGACTTGGATGATTTTGTTTTCCTACGCCATTGGATTAACAATCTACGCGACAGCGCTCGGAACTTTGCTTGGACTAATCGCGCGCAAGCGGATTCGAGCGATGTTACTGGCCTTCCTCACATGGACGATCCTCGTGTTGCTTTGGCCAACGCTTCTCGTGACCATCGTTTCCTGGCTTCCTTACGGTATGCAAGTGAACGGCATGATTGTGGCGCTGTTTCTGAATGGATTTGACTTGATGCGTGTATGGGCCAGTACGATTGTATCCTCTTCAGATGTGTTTGGGGATGTCTATCTCCACCTGTTGAATTGGATGCATCGACCGATTGGATACGCTGGAGTCTGGTTGAGCTTGCTTACGGCAAGTGGTTTCTTGTTATCACTTGCCTCGACGGTGATGTACGGAGGGAATCGTCATGATTAACTGTTTAGATGTAGGGAAAAAATACGGTGATTCGTGGTCACTCCATCCCATTCGTGAAGACATCGTCTCGGGGAAAATCGTGGCGTTGTGTGGAAGCAATGGTGCCGGAAAATCGACGCTGTTGAATCTGATGAATGGTACCATCAAACCGAGTACCGGCAACATTCAATTGAATGGTTATACGATTAAACAACGCGCGAAATATAATGAGAGTTTTGGCTATATGCCGGATGATTTCTATTTTGATGAGGCATGGACAGTTGAGGAGACATTCATCTACTACGCTACCTTGCAAGGGGCACATCCGACTCTGGAGATTTTAAAACGAGTCGGTCTGTACGAGCATAAACGAAAGCGCGTCTCCGAACTCTCAAAAGGGATGCGGCAACGTCTCTTGTTGTCTCAAGCTCTTGTAAGCGAACCAGACATCTTGTTGTTGGATGAACCGACGAACGGACTCGATCCGCTATGGATGCAAATGCTCAGCGAACTATTGCGACAAGAGGCCAAACGGGGGGCGACCATCGTGTTTTCAACGCATCAACTTGACGTCGCCGCCATGTTGGCAGATGAGGTCTGGATGATGCGAGCGGGTGCTGTTTGTGGGAAGGTATATGTCCAAGATGAACAAGCCGCATATGAACGACTAAGAGAATTCTTTTTCGAATCGAAAGATGACACTTGTCAAATGGACGCGGCTCGCACAAAATAATAGACAGTTGAAGTGGTGCTCGGAACCTTCCGACGCCACTATTTTTTTGGGGAGATGGAACGAATGAGAAAAAATGTGACGGTTGCCCTCTTACTGGCAACCTTTTTAGCGGCGATTGAAGGGACGGTCGTATCGGTTGCGACACCGGTCATCGCCAGTGAGTTGAACGGGGCGACGCTCGTCAGCTGGGTATTTGCCGCCTTCTTACTCTTTACGGCGGTTTCGACACCGATTTATGGAAAAGTGGCAGACTTATTCGGGCGAAAGCGCGTCCTGTTGTTTGGAATCGGGTTGTTCACCGTGTCTTCATTGTTATGTGGGTTAGCGACATCGATGGAACAACTCATTGTCTTTCGGGCGCTGCAAGGTCTCGGGGCCGGAGCCGTGCTTCCGATTTCGATGACGATTATTGGGGATTTATATAAATATGAAGAGCGTGGGAAAATTCAAGGGATTCTAAGTGCGGTCTGGGGTGTATCGGGTGTGCTTGGCCCCGTCATCGGTGGATTTTTGGTCGAAACGTTGTCTTGGCGTTACGTATTCTTATTAAACGTGCCATTTGCGTTACTCTCGTTCATCATGATTATCGTCTTTTACAAAGAAACCGTCGCTGAAACGAGCGAGCGGATTGATTTAAAAGGTGCTCTCTTGTTCGCTGGAGGAACGACCGCGTTTTTATACGCCTTGATCACGTTCAGTGAAACGAATGAATGGACGACGACCATCGCCGGGAGTGGCGTACTTAGTCTTGTTTTGTTAGGGGGATTCTTCCTATCGGAAAGAAGAGCAACCTCTCCGTTATTGCCGTTTGATTTGCTCAAGCAACCAACGATTGCGGCCATCAACGGCTCTGTCTTTTTTGCAGCTTGGGTGCTCGTTTCAATGTCAGCTTACATCCCAATTTGGGCGCAAGCAGTATTAGGAAAAACAGCAACCGAGGCTGGATTCATGTTGATGCCGTTGTCTGTTGCATGGACATTCACATCGATTATCGGAGGACGGACGCTCGGTGTGGCATCCCCGAGACGTCGCGCGTTGGTTGGTATGGGATTACTCGTCATCGGAACCCTCACGTTGACACTCTTATCTCAATCAAGCTCGGATTTCTGGGTATATGGTGCGGTGGCTTTGATTGGGGTAGGATTCGGATTGTCACAGCCGATGTTTATCGTCGTCTTACAAACCGTCGTTTCCTATCAGCAACGAGGAACGGCGACTGCGACCAACTCCTTCTTAAGTACGGTCGGTCAAACGCTCGGTGTAGCAGTCTTTGGAGCCGTCTTTAACTTTGTCGTACTCAATGATTTTAAAGAAAGCAGCTCCTTATCCCAAGTGTCTTTGGAAGATTTCTTCAATCAAAGTGTGACGGAGACGTTAAGCGCGTCTGTCCGTCTGCAAGGTGAACAAATCATCGCGACCGGGTTGAATGGGATCTTCATCGGGGCGATGATTGCGGCCGTGATTGCATTCATCATCGCAACCCGTTTGCCGGCCCGCCCACCGGAACCTTCACAGCGCTCGTAAAACAAGGGTATGATGAAGGAAAGGGAGGCGAACCGACATGAAACGTCAAATTGGGATTGTGACACTATTGTTTCTTATGGGATGTACGCCAGAACCGACGAACGAAGGTACGGAGCCACCACCTGCTGAAGAATCGACTCGTGATGAGTCGGCAACATCTGAAGAATCGAATACCACTAAAGAGACGGAACTGAACATCGGGGAAGTGACCGCCGTCGCTGAGAATCTAGAGATCCCGTGGTCACTCGCTCGAAGTGCGGACAAATGGTTCGTATCGGAACGTGGTGGGACCATCACGGTAATCGATGATTCCGGTAGCGCGACGCAATCTGACGTGAACTTGGACGAAGACGTATTTGAGATTGGTGAAGGAGGATTCCTCGGCATCGCGCTGAGCGACGATTTTGAATCGAGTGGCATCCTTTACGCATATCATACGTACGGTTCATCGGGAAGAGACGTCAAGAACCGGGTGGTAGAGTTGACGTGGGATGGAGAACGTTTCGAGGAAACTGGTGTCTTGATTGACGAGATACCAGGGGCACGTTTCCATAACGGTGGACGTCTATTAGTCGATGGAGCGTATCTTTGGGTGACGACGGGCGATGCGCTCGTGCCAGAACTTGCTCAAAACGAGTCATCTTTGGCGGGGAAGATTTTACGAATTCCATTATCGGGTGAAGGCGAACCGACCGACTGGATTTATTCGCTTGGTCATCGAAACCCTCAAGGACTCAGCCGGATGGATGATACGCTTTATGCGAGTGAGCATGGGGCGAGTGGACATGACGAGGTCAACGTGATAGAAGAAGGAAACAATTATGGATGGCCACTCATTGAGGCAACCGAGGAACGAGAAGGTCTCATCACGCCATGGTTTGAAGTTGGTGAGACGTCTTGGGCACCATCTGGAATTGCGACCGATGAACGGTACGTATACATGGCGACACTTCGGAATGAGCGGCTCGTGGCCATCGATCGTGAAACGAAGCAAGTCACGACAATTGTCGAAGGGGTAGGACGGATTCGTGATGTGTGGTTGAACGACGATACGTTGTATTTTATTTCGAACAATACGGACGGACGAGGCAATCCGCAATCGCAAGACGACAAACTCTATCAAGTGACCATCCGCTAGAAACTGACGAATCCGTCAGTTTCTATTTTTTTCGTTGTTTCTTCTGGAAGGAACGGTATAATTAAACATGTATTTTGGAAAAAGAAGGGGAATTTAGATGAATCATTCAAACTTGGTACATAAACGAGAAAATTTATACTTCTCATTATTAGTCGCAGCAAGCGTACTCGTCTTGATTTTAGGAATCGTACTGACGATTGCATCGTTCGGTCTTTTCTTGTGGATCATCGGGACGATCGTAGCACTCTCAATGTTTACGCACTGGATTCAAATCGGGTATATTCGGACGAACGGTGTCAAGGTGACGCCTCGTCAGTTCACAGAGCTTCATGAGCTGGTTCAACGCGTCGGGGCTGAGATGGGGATTCGTTTGTTGCCAGATGTGTATATCTTACAGGCCGGTGGTGTGTTAAATGCTTTCGCCACGCGATTCTTCCAAAAGAATATGGTCATCTTATATTCTGATGTCGTGGAATTGACACGTACTGGACAGACGAAAGAAGTCGAGTTTGTCATCGCGCATGAATTGGCACATATTCGTCGGAACCACGTTCAAAAACAATGGGTTGTCTTACTTGGTAGCATCATTCCGTTTTTAGGATCAGCTTATTCGCGTGCATGTGAGTATACGTGTGACCGGATGGCAGCGCATTATCTTCAAGATTTTGGAGCGGCGAAACAAGCGTTGACCGTACTTGCGATCGGGGGACCGCTCGCGAAAGAAGTGAATGAGTTTGACTATCTGTATGAAGCGAGCCGAGAAAAGGGATTCATCGCGAAATATAGTGAACTGTTGTCGACGCATCCGACGTTACCGAAACGCATCGCAGCGATTGCGACACATGCGGGCGAAGAAAACGTACCGGTCTTTAAAACAGCGGGATATGTGAAAGCCTCTATCATTTCGATGATTCTATTGACTGTCATCGGTAACGGAGCAATCATCGCCTTGCTCGTCATGAACGATGATTTATCTGACTTTGTCGCATCGGCAATGAGCGAAGATCTCGAAGAGGATTGGGGAATGGAATTAGGTGAACCGATTCAAGAATTGACGTTCATGAATGCGAGTTATGAAGAAATTGAAGCGGAACTGGCAAACGTGACGGATGTGAACATTCAAGACGAATATGGGGAAACACCACTCCATAACTTGTTCTATAATGACGACATCGATCCTGAGACGGTCCTCCTCTTACTTGATCACGGTGCAGACGTGACCATCGAGAACGAAGAGGGGATGACACCGATTGATGTGGCACGAGAAATGGGACACGGACCACAACTCATTGATTTAATGGAATCCTATTAATAGTCGCTGAATCCTTGTTTCGAAAGAAATGAGGATTCTTTTTTATGATTCTTGCAAACGTTTGCATAACGCGTGATATACTCATGGGGTAGGGGGGATGTCGGTGAATAGCATTCGGACAAAGTTAACAGGAATGATTGCATTAACCATCATCGTGCCAGTCATTATCGCGACAATCATTTCATTTTGGTATGTGGAGGATCGAGAACGTGAACGCGGTCTTGAAATGACGGAATGGTCGCTTGAACGGGGGACGCGTCAGATGGAACGCTATATCTCTGACTTGAGTCGCTTGCCGACTAGCCTATACGCAGATCGTGACGTATTGGACATACTGGAATACGGACCGGGACTGTCGTTAAGAGAAACGGAGATTGAAGTGCGACGAGCGCTCCTCGCAATGTATTTGTCCCGGGAAGACGTGGCGCAAATTCAGCTGTTGATGCTTGAAGACATGGATTCATTCGCAGCGTATAAAATGAAAGTATCACCGCGTTCCAAAAAAGAACCGAGCGCTGTCCAACGACAGTTGTTGAATAATCCGAAAAGTCGTGTCTTGCTTGAAGCGTCACATCCGCTCATTCCGTATCATGATTTCGGACCAATCATGACACAAGAAGATGTCGTCACCCTCCATTTCAGACTCGATAAAATTGAAACGGACGAACCGCTCGCGATTCTGTCGCTCGATATCCCGGAAGATCTGTTCATCGGACAGTTGGCTTCTCTTCAAAATAGTCCGGAGGAAAGTCTATGGTTCGTTGGTGAGGACAATCGTGTGTTCGCCCATCTTGGAGATGGCGAGATTCCTTCGTCGTTTCAACCGAGATCGCTCTCGACCGATGGAAATCATCATCAAATCACGAAAACATTTGAGTTCGACCATCAGCAATTCTATGTCGGGAAGTCGATTCCAGATCAGCTCTTGACGGAACCGGCTTCACGAACATCGTTCATTATTTTGTTAGTCGGAATCATCTCACTCATTCTGGCATTGATTGGCGCCACGTACGCCTCGATGAAACTGACGACTCCGATTAAGACGTTGACCTCGAACATTTGGCGAATTGAGCAAGGCGATATGACGGTCTCGTTCGATTCCCTCGGAAATGATGAGTTCGGCGTACTCGGGAGACAGTTCAAGCGGATGATTGAGCGAATCGACGATCTGATTCAACGGGAGTATAAGCTTGCCTTAGAGAACCGAACGAATGAACTACGTGCCTTACAGGCGCAAACTAATCCGCACTTCTTATTCAATGCGTTACAGTCGATCGGCACACTGGCTTTAAAGGGAGATGGCAAAACCGTCTATCGATTGATCACACAACTCTCTTCGATGATGCGATATACGATGCATCCAGAAGAGTCGATGGTCACGCTAAAGAGAGAAATCGAGCATTTGAACTCATACATTCGCCTGCAAGACGTTCGTTTTCCAAATCAGTTTCAAGTGAGCGTCTCAGTCCCTGAGGACCTCCATGAACTGATTGTTCCAAAGATGATTTTACAGCCGCTCGCAGAGAACTTTTTCAAACATGGGTTCGAGCGAGACGGCTCGGCTTTAGCGAATAGATTTGACGTGATGGTCTGGATGGAAGGGGCGACACTCGTGATTCGCTGTGAGAACAGCGGACGTTCCTTGACGACGGAAGAATGGGAACGGGTCATGTCACGTATTGAACAAGGGGACTCGACATTTTATGACACAGAGGGTACAGGATTACGAAACATTCGTGATCGACTCATGTTAAACTATAATCGGGAGGCAGAATTTATGTTGGCTACACCTGAAACAGGCGGTTTTCGAATCATGATGCGTTTCCCGGCAACGGATGAAGGGGTGGCATCATGACGAAAGTGTTGATTGTAGATGATGAATCTCCAGTAAGGGAAGCGGTGAAATTACTCGGCGAATGGGAGCGGTTCGGTGTGAAGGCCGTACTCGAGGCGAAGAACGGACTTGAGGCAAAGGCGCTCATCGAGCAGGAGCGACCTGCTTTAATTCTATCGGATATTCAAATGCCACATTGTGATGGAATCGAGCTGATGGAGTGGGTACACGACCACGCTTCATCCTCTAAGCTCGTTGTGTTGACAGGTTACGATGAATATTCGTACATGCGCCGGGCCATCCAGTACGGGAGCTTTGATTATCTGTTGAAGCCGATCGACCCGGATGTACTAAACGATACGTTGTCACGGGCGTTAGCGGGCGTGATGACGGAGTCGAGTGAAGATCCGATTGCCCAAATTGGTACGTACATTGAACAGCACTTTGCGGAAGAGCTGAGTTTGCAAGGAATGAGTGAACGGTTTTACTTAAGTCGGGAGTATATCTCACGACGATTTAAACAACAATATGGCGTGAATCTATCTGAGTACGTGTTGACAATTCGGATGAATGAAGCAAAGCGCCTGTTAGAAACGAGTAGACAGCGTATCTATGAAGTCGCCCAAGCAGTCGGCTTTTCGGACGACAAATATTTCCGAAAGGTCTTTAAA
The DNA here is from genome assembly GCF_902506255.1 of Exiguobacterium sp. 8H. Lineage (GTDB taxonomy): Bacteria > Bacillota > Bacilli > Exiguobacteriales > Exiguobacteriaceae > Exiguobacterium > Exiguobacterium profundum. The sequence continues at coordinate 2,742,356 of NZ_LR733429.1, forward strand.
AAACAAGTCGGTGTTACTCCGAACGAATTTCGGGAACAAGTTCAACGACAAGCTTAAAGGAGGAATTCAAACATGAGTGTACACATTGGAGCTCAAGAAGGACAAATTGCAGAAACGGTATTACTTCCAGGGGATCCGCTTCGCGCCAAGTATATCGCGGAAACGTTTTTAGAAGACGTCGAATTATATAACGAAGTTCGTGGCATGTACGGCTTCACGGGAACATACAAAGGAAAACGCATCTCAGTGCAAGGTACAGGGATGGGTGTCCCATCGATGTCGATTTACGTGAATGAACTCATCATGTCGTACGGTGCTAAAAACTTGATCCGTGTCGGAACAGCGGGCGGAATTCAAGAAGATGTTAAGGTACGTGACGTTGTTATCGCGATGAGCGCATCAAGTGAAATGGGACAAAACCGTGTCCGTTTCAACGGAATGGACTATGCGCCAACAGCGACGTTCGACCTCCTACATCGTGCGTATATGAATGCAGAAAAAGCGGGTATCCCGGTCAAAGTCGGACAAATCTTCACGGCTGACCAATTCTATCAAGATGATTTCCATCACTTCAAGAAATGGGCGGACTTCGGTTGCCTCGCGATCGAGATGGAAGCAGCAGGTCTTTACACGCTTGCAGCGAAACATAAAGTGAACGCGTTGACGATCCTCACGATCTCTGACCACTTGTTGACGGGTGAAGAGACGACTTCAGAAGAGCGTCAGTCGACGTTTGATGAAATGATTCGTGTCGCTCTCGACACAGCCGTCGAAGTAACAAACTAAGCGATTTTCCCTATAGCCTTTGGCTGTAGGGATTTTTTGTGTCTAAACCTATTCATCCCTATGAAACGGGTGGAGCACCAGCTAGACTAAGAATAAGATCACGGGAAAGAGGAATTGTCCGATGAAAACTCCATCACGTTTTATATTATATGCAATCGTATTCTTTGCCTTTTTTGATTTATTCGCCCAACTTCCGATCATGAGCACATTTGCGGTATCCGTTGGGGCATCCTCGTTTATCGCTGGCTTTTCCATTGCAATCTATTCGTTGACGAACACGTTTGGAAATATGTTATCTGGTATATGGACTGACAGAAATGGTCCATATCCGGTTTTGGTTCTCGGCTTGTTTCTGACGAGCTTCAGTTTATTGGCTTATCAGTTCGTCGACTCAGCATTTATGTTGCTGTTTGTACGGTGTATTCATGGCTTTATGGCCGGACTCATCGTCCCAGCTGCATTTACGCTGTCGGCGAACGTCACCGCGATGAACCGTCAAGGTAAGAAAGTCGCCATTACCGGTAGTTTCGTCGGGTTAGCTGCCATTATCGGTCCAGCATTCAGCGGTATCGTCGCAAGCATCACATCGCCACCAACTGTCTTTTTATTCGTCTCTTTATTCGGTTGGGTGATTCTCATCGTGACGATTGTGACAATGCGAGGAAGTCAAACGGTCGAGACAATAATAGAAAAAGAGAGGACACGGGAAAAACCGGATCCGAAAGTGCTTCGTGCCTATTGGGGCGCTTTTTTCCTCATGTTTTCTCAAGGGGCGCTCGCCTTTTTACTGCCGCTCCATGTGCAGGAACTTGGATATGATTCACGATTGAGCGGGACATTGCTCAGTATGTTCGGCGTGGTAGCCGTCCTGTTCTTTTTATTGCCGACGAACCGATTGTTTGATCGATTCTCTCCGACAAAGTTGACCGCACTTGGGGTGGCTATCATCGGGATAAGCCAGGTGTTAATTGGACAATCGGGTGTACAAACTAGCCTGTATGGGGTACTTGCCTTATATGGTGTCGGGTTTGCCATTTTATTCCCGGCCATTAATACGTTGTTGATCCAATCGACCTCTCCACAAAATCGAGGGAAAGCATACGGGGCGTTCTATGCCTTTTTCTCTCTCGGAACGGTAGCGGGGTCATCATTCTTAAGTGTTCTTCCACTCTCGATCGTCCAGCAGTTCACACTGACCGGCTTGATTTTAGGGAGCGCAAGCCTGCTCTTTCTGATCAGCGCGCGAAAAAGAGTACGGATGTTTTGACACGAGGGAAGCAATCGCTTACTCTATGATTAAGCGTTTAAACATTTAAACGCTTTGTATTATAGTAGGTTGATGAAAGCGTTTTTTTAGATTCACGTTTCACACGATGATAAAATGAGATAAATGTGATGAATCATAAGGAGGAAAGTTTATGCTGGCACCGATTGAACAGTTGACGATTGACGAGCTAGTCCAGAAACAGCGCCGCTTCTTTAAAACACAGGCGACAAAATCGATGGCATTTCGTTTGAGCATGCTGACGTTTTTAAAGGAGTCCATTAAGCATTATGAAGCGGATTTGCTAGAGGCGCTTCGCGAAGATTTGAACAAGTCCGAATTGGATGCGTATACGACGGAAATCGGATTTATTTACGATGAGATTTCACGAACGACGCGTGAATTGAAGCGGTGGATGCGTCCGAAGCGTGTCCGTGGGACGGCGATTCATCTTGGGATGAAGAGTGAGATTCAATATGAGCCGTACGGCACGGTGTTGATCATCGCTCCATGGAATTATCCATTCCAATTGGCTGTTGCTCCGCTCATTGGTGCGATTGCCGCAGGGAATACAGCCGTTGTCAAACCTTCAGAATTGACGCCGAATGTTGCGCGTGTCCTGACGCAGGTGCTCGAGCGTGCCTTCACCGATCGATATGTGGCAAGTGTCGAAGGGGATAAAGATACAGCGCAAGAGCTGTTGGCACAAAAATGGGATTACATCTTCTTCACGGGATCGACGCAAGTCGGGCGAATCGTCAATCAGGCGGCAGCGAAGCATCTGACGCCAGTCACGCTCGAACTAGGTGGGAAATCACCAGTCATCGTTCACGGAGATGCGAACGTCTCCATTGCAGCAAAACGTGTCGCCTGGGGTAAATGGATGAACGCCGGTCAAACATGTGTCGCACCAGACTATGTGCTCGTCCACGAATCGCAACAAGAAGCATTTTTAGAAGCGATTAAACAAGAGGCGTTTGCGATGTTTGGGAATGGTGTCGGCACGAAACGATACACGCGCATCGTCAATGAATCACACTTCGACCGTTTGGCTCACTATTTGACAGAAGGTGACCTTGTGTTCGGTGGAGAGATGAACCGGGATGAGCTTAAAATTGCGCCGACCGTCATGACGAATCTTCATGAAGATGCTGATGTGATGAAAGATGAGATTTTCGGTCCGATTTTACCAGTCATTCCATATCGTCAATTGGATGAAGTGATCGAGTTCATCTCAGACCGACCACACCCATTGGCGCTCTATCTCTTTACAGAGTCAAAGGACGTGGAAAGAACCGTCATGAAGCACCTTTCCTTCGGTGGCGGGTGTGTGAACGATGTCATCATGCATTTGACGAACCCAAATCTACCGTTTGGTGGAGTGGGCGAGAGCGGAATGGGGGCCTATCATGGGCGAACGAGTTTTGAGACATTCAGCCACGCGAAGTCTATTTTAAAAAATACGACAAAATTTGATTTACCAGTCCGGTATCCGAACTTCAAACCGGCTGAACAATTGATTCGACTGATTCAACGATGAATCGATGTAAAGATTCGGGGTCATACCCGAATCTTTTTATTTTCAAAAGATTGTTTGAAATGTCACATACTTTTATGATACTCCCTGTCACACTCCTGTATAATAAAGTCATAAATGGAACGGACGAATGAAACGTGGAGGGAGCACCGACCTATGTCAATGCAATGTGGAACGACCCAACCGAACAGTTTTGTATTCTCAGATGAAACGAAACAGCTGTTACTCGAAATGATGACGCTTCAGCATCATCCAAAAGCGAGTATCGTGTGTTGGGAAGGTGAGAAGTGTGATAAGTTCTTTTATTTGAAGAGTGGATCTGTCAAATTCACGAAAATCACGAAAAAGGGAAATCCACTCGTCATGTTCATGTATGGATCGGATGATTTCTTTGGTGAGTTTGACATCGTGGAGACATTCCCTAGTTCGTATAGCATCGAAACGACTGAAGAGAGTACCATCGGGACGATTTCAAAACGAGAGTTAGAATCGCTTATGCAGCGCGATATCCGTTTTGCCGGAGAAATCTTGCGCTGGACATCGATGATGCGTAAGCATTCCGAAATGAAAGTGCGCGACTTATTGTTGTATGGAAAACCTGGTGCATTGGCTTCGACGTTACTTCGAATGGCCGCGATGCATGGAGTGGAGGAAGAAGATGCAATCGTGATTCCTCGTCATCCGTCTGACGGAGAACTCGGACAACTGATTGGAGCACCGCGTGAGACGGTGAACCGATTGATCAGTCAGTGGCGAAAAGAAGGTGTCATCAGCACAACAACGAAATCAATCATCATTCGCGATGTCGACTTTTTAAAAGAGTTATGCCATTGCGAAGGCTGCCCGGCAGGAATATGTCGTTTGTAAACCGCCCCATGTGGAGGCGGTTTTTTTGTGGATTGGTTTTGTACAAATGTGAACTTTATGTGTTGAAACTACGCAAAATTGATGTGATTGTCACTTTTTGAGTGATAAATATCACATATTATCACCAGAGCGATTGCATACAATAAAGGTGGAAAAACAAGCGAAAGGGGTCTTACACGTGGAACATAAAGATGGGCAAGAACCGAATTTAAAAGGAACGTTCACATCGGTCATGATCGTGGCGGGTGTCATCATCGCCATGTGGTCATCAGTCTTTTACTTATTCGTCACTCGATAAGAATTCAGGGAGGAGGGTCTCATCATGCATATTCATAAACTAGAAAAATATTGGCTTACATTCGGCATCATTCTACTCGCAGTCTTCCTGACTGTTCTCGGGGTATCCGCATTCGCGGCAGGTAATCAACCCGCATCGGATGCAGACTTGATTGACCCGGCAAAAGTAAATCAGACGGCTCCGTTCGACAAACCAGGACTTCATCAAATTGGTGAAAATGAATACGAGCTCGTCATGATCGCACAAGCGTTTACGTTCACACCAGGGAATGTTGAAATTCCAAAAGGGGCAAAAGTGACGTTCCTCGTGACATCACCTGACGTCGTCCACGGATTTCAGTTGACGGGTACGCCGGTCAACATGATGATCGTCCCGGGACATATCAACTCGTTGACGTACACATTCGAGGAAGCTGGCGAATTTTTAATCTTGTGTAACGAATATTGCGGTACAGGGCATCACATGATGTCGACTAAAATCAAGGTGGTGGAATAAATGAATGACGTATCATCTAAACTGAAGCAATGGGAGATGGAACGCGGCGTACCGGTTCCGAGTATCGGAGCAAAAGAGGCACGTCTTGCCTATGGACATGTTCTCGTATCCGTTCTCGCCATCTTGATTGGGGCGCTAGCTGGATTGACTCAGACATTGATTCGGACGGGTGTCATTCCTGAAATCTTTGGATACTATCAACTTCTGACTGCGCACGGGATCATGCTTGGAATCGTCTTTACGACGATGTTCATTATCGGTCTTTTATATGCCTTATTGGCGAAGTCGTTCGGTCGCTTTGAATCGTTCCCGACACGTGTCGCTTGGCTCGGTTTTTGGACGATGATCATCGGTGCTGTCATGGTAACCGTCATGATTTTGGCCAATAAAGGGACGGTCTTATATACGTTTTATGCGCCGCTCATGGCAGATCCGCTCTTCTATGTCGGACTCGTGTTATTCGTAGTCGGGACATGGTTGTCGTCTTTCGCGATGTTCCGCATGTATGCGGATTACAAGCGTGACAACCCTGGTATCCATCCACCACTTCCGGCGTATATGAGTATCATGACGATGCTTCTTTGGGACATTGCGACACTTGGTGTTGCAGCAACGATTTTATTCCAACTCCTTCCGCTCTCGTTAGGATGGACGGATACAGTCGGAATCGAGTTATCTCGTACATTGTTCTGGTACTTCGGTCACCCGCTCGTTTATTTCTGGCTCATGCCGGCATACATCGTGTGGTATACGGTCGTACCGAAAGTGATTGGTGGGAAGATCTTCTCGGATGCGTTGGCGCGGATGGCGTTCTTGCTGTTCTTACTCTTCTCATTCCCGGTCGGTTTCCACCATCAGTTGACAGAGCCAGGGATTGAACCGTTCTGGAAATTCGTTCAAGTCATCTTGACGTTCTTAGTCGTCATCCCATCATTTATGACAGCATTCTCGCTCTTTGCGACGTTTGAACTTCGAGGTCGTGCCCTTGGCGCGAAAGGACTGTTCGGATGGGTGAAGAAAATGCCATATGGCGATGTTCGCTTCCTTGCTCCTTTCGTTGGGATGTTGTTCTTCATCCCGGCTGGCGCAGGTGGAATCATCAACGCTTCGCACCAATTGAATGCAATGGTCCACAATACGTTATGGGTCACAGGACACTTCCACATCACAGTAGGTACTGCCGTCGCCTTAACCTTCTTCGGAACAGCGTACTGGCTAGTCCCAGTCCTACGTGGTCGCACGTTGACGAAGGCGATGAACAAGCTTGGATTGATTCAAGCAGGAACATGGGCATTCGGTATGGCGATCATGTCCTATGCAATGCATATCTCAGGATTGAACGGGAACCCACGTCGTACGGGTCCGGCAACTTATTTCTCAGATGCATTGACGCGTGAATGGATCCCATATCATGTCATGATGGCAATCGGGGGAACAATTTTGTTCATCTCTGTTCTCATCTTCGTCTACTCGATGTTCAACTTGTCATTCCTCGCTCCAAAAGGCGAAGAAGAATTCCCGCTCGCTGAGACAGAAGAGGCGGCGATGGATACACCGCGTTACTTCGAGAATTGGAAGCTATGGATTACCGTGACATTTGTCTTGATCGCATTTGCATACACCGTTCCAATCTGGCACTTGATTGAGAGTGCGCCTCCAGGAGCGCGTGGTTGGGTACTCTGGTAAACTGAAGTCAGCTCATTCGTGAGCTGACTTCTTTTGTGTGAGGAGGAACGATATGAACATATTAGACGTCATCCGTGCGGCTCGTTCGATGCACTCAGAGAATCGACCGTTTGTGGTAGCGATTGATGGACTGAGCGGAGCGGGCAAGACAACGCTCGTCTCACATTTGAGCAATGAGCCGAGTGTTTACGTTCTTCACATCGATGACTATATCGTTGAACGGGACAGACGCTATCAGACCGGACAGCCTGAACCGGTGGAGTATTACGCATTTCAATGGGATGTCTCGCGCTTAGAACGTGAACTGTTTCGTCCATTGAGGAATGGGATGACGGAATTGACGTTACCTCGTTACGTGTATGAACGAGATGTCATCGCAGAAGAGATCGTGGACGTATCATTCGCGCATACGGTTGTCGTAGAAGGGATTTTTCTACAACGTCCTGAATGGCGTTCTTATTTCGACTATGTGATTTATCTCGACTGTCCCCGAAAAGTTCGGTACGAGCGAGTTTTGAACCGGGATACATACCTCGGTGATCCGACAACACGGCTTGAGAAATACAAGCGCCGGTACTGGCCAGGAGAAAATTTGTATCTTCGGGACGTCGACCCGAAAAGAGGGGCAGATAGCGTGCTCTGACTGAACGTTTTAACATCTGACGCACGTGTCAGATGTTTTTTGTTTGGAGAAAATTTGAAAAAATGATTGACGTCTTAGTGTATTACGCTAATAATACAGTTAGGAAGTGTATTAACCATGTCATACACTTAGAAAGGTGATGAACATGCAATTCAATACGAGGACACCAGTTTATCTACAAGTCGTCGACTACTTCAAGAAGAAGATGGCACTCGGTAAACTGAAAGCCGGGGATGAAATGCCATCCCGGCGAGAACTAGCGAACGATTTAAAAATTAATCCGAACACCGTTCAAAAAGCGTTCAAAGAAATGGAGGACCAACAATTGATTACGACCGAACGAAATCGACCGAGTCGTGTAACGACAGATGGTACGATATTGGCACAAATCCGCTCTGAGATTGTAGATGACGCGGTCGCAGTATTTGTGGAAGCGATTCAAGAACTCGACGTCTCGGTAGACGAGCTGGTCGATAAGATTAAACGACAGTACAAGGAGGGGACGTACGATGATCGAAGTGTTGGGAGTTAAAAAGCGCTATCGCCGGAAACAAGTCATTGAAGACGTTTCGTTCACAGCGAATAAAGGGGAAATCACGTGCCTGATCGGGCTGAACGGGACGGGGAAATCAACGTTATTGAAAGGCATCATGGGATTGACACCTTTCGATAAAGGTTCGGTATTGATTGATGGAAAACCAATTGATTTGAATCGTGTCGCCTTTGTCGCTGACCATGCGATGTTCCCAATTCATTTCACGATTGAGCAATGTGAAGCGTTTATGAAAGATTTCTATCCGACATTTGATTCGGCATTATTTGCTCGTCTCGTCGAAGATTTTAAATTATTCCCGGAAGATAAGTTGAGCGAGTTATCGAAAGGGACGCTCGCCAAAGCGAATCTTGCGCTCGGCATTGCCCAAGACCCGGATTATCTATTGCTCGATGAGCCGTTCTCAGGAATCGATGTCTTTTCGAAAGAACAGATTGTTGAACTGTTCTCAAGTGAAATCATGGAGAACCGGGGCATCCTCATTACGACACATGAAATAGAAGATATCGAGTACTTGATCGACAAGGCAGTCATGTTGAATAACGGACGCATCGTTCGTGAGTTTGACGTCGAGGATGTCCGTTTCATTCACGGGAAGTCGATCGTCGATGTGATGAGAGAGGAGTACGGGGCATGAATCTATTGAAACTATTGAGTTGGGAAGTTGAACGTGTCACGAAACCGTTCTTGACATTAGTCGCAGGTCTTATCGTTATACAGTTTGGATATCTCGGTTACTTTTTATGGGACGAAACAAATTTTTATGAACAGTTGCGACGTGAAGGAAATGCGGACTATCAACTATCATTTTTAAATTACTTAAATGGCACTCCTTATCTTTTATCACTCGGAATTGCCGTTGCTGCCGTGTTGCTGTACAGCGTATGGATCTGGTATCGCGATTTTCAAGGACGAGGGACGTTCATGATGCGACTGCTCACGATGCCACAAAAGCGGATGACCTTGTTCTTCGCTAAACTCGCTACCATTTTAATGATGACGTTAGGGTTATTTGCCATCGAATGGATTGCCCTCAAATTACAGTACATAGCGTTCACGAGTTGGTTTGATGGAAAGATGATACCGATGGGAGGCTCATTCGAGCAAGCTATTTCCTACCATGGGATGTTAATGGTTATGTATCCTTCTTCGCTCATCAACTTTGTCATTCATCAATTGATAATCACGATTGCTGTGCTCTTCATCTTCACATTCGTGTTGATTGAACGAAGTTTCTGGCAACGGACGATGTGGTCACCGGTACTTAGCTTGTCGATTCTAGTTGTCATCTTGACCATTCCAATTTTAGGATACGCGTTCCTGTCGAATCGACTAATTTATGATGAGACGATCGTGTACGTCGGTATGGTATTGGTCGTATGGGCAAGTGTGACGATTTGGCTAGGTCGAAGATTTTTACAGACGAAACTGAATGTGTGAGGTGAGAAAATGAAACGAATGTGGAATGTGGCCGCGCTCGGTGCGGTCATCGTGATTGGGCTTGGGACGTTTGCCGTTGATGCGACGGAACCGAAAGCAGAATGGGCGTTAGACATCAGTTCGAATCCATCAGTGTGGGAAGACGCAGTGGTAGAGATTGGTTATAGCACAGAGGATGATGTTGAACAGCGGTTTGAAGTGACGACGGATGAGAGTCACATCACGTCAAACTTGAACTATATAGCTGAGGGATTGCGATATCGGGAACGTTTGAATGGAGATGCGCGTTCCATTCATAGAATCATGAATGGATGGACGTATGCCCAATCGATTCGAACAGAAGACGGATATATCGGGGTCGGTCAGGATGGGATGAAAGAGCTCATCGTATTTACACAAGAAGATGAAGAAAAGTTATCGACATTTTCATTCGATGCCAGTGATTCAAAAATATACGACATCGTGAACGGGGTGTGGGCAGGCGCATTTCTGAATGATGGCCAGTTAAACTTAATCTATCGAGATGGATATGACGAAAACGTAAAAACAATGATCGCCACGTTTAATGAAGCGATGAATGAGGTGACCGTCAAAGAATTGAGAATGGATATAGGATTTATCACCCATGTCATCAATACGAATCGTTTTTATGCTACCGATGTATCCTCTCAAGTGACAGAAACTCGTTTCATTTCTGTCGGTGTCAGCTCGTACGAAGTGATCCGAGAAGGGGAAGAGGAAATCAATGTTGAGGATCCGAATCCAGGACTCTTCGCTTACGATACAAAAACGGGGAAAGTTGTTCAATTGGCTGAAGGTCAGGAATTTTGGGATTATACAGTGTCAGGTCACAACCTGTTCGCCTTAAATGAGGACGGCGAAGAAGTCGTTATCGACTTGAACACCTGGAAAAAAACGACCCGGGAAGTTCTTGATTCAGTGGATCACGCCTTCTATGAAAATGGTCGCCTTTACCAAACGCGCCAAGCGAAAGACGGTGTTGTCATCGATGTATACGAGGATGGGAAACAAATCTCGAGTGCGGCAATCACGCCTGAAAATGAAGAAGCGCGTGATATACTCAAACAGATTGACGTAGATGTCAGATAAAAATATGAAAAGATGGGGTCCATCCAAAACATAGGTCAGCATCATTATGAATGATGATTGCTACGATAACGTTATAACGATGAAAATGACTCATCTACTGCCTAAGCGGACATAGTTGTCCGTTTTTTTGTTTTGTACAACTCTAAATATAGACATATGTCTTGCCCCTTAGAACATCTTTTTCGGGCTTACATTCCAAATTTCAGTATGTTAATTTGCGAGTGAATGGGAGGTTATATAAATGAAAAATTCGACTAAAGAGTGGATTTATATCCTGCTCCTCGCAGCCATTACTGTTATACACTTTTTTGTGGATGGCTTGTCTGAGAATAGTAAAGCGGTTATAACCATTGTAATTTTTCTAATCGCTGTAGTGCTTAAGTTTGTAGTAAAAACGAAGGAGGATTAACTTGTCTATAAAATCGAAAGTCATATCAGTTATGATGGTGATGATACTTGTTTTGTCTACCTCATTTATACCAGGAGATTCAGCTAGCGCTGCTGAAGATTTGAATGAACAGGACTTACAGTTAATTGAGATCCTAACTGCAATCGAGAATATGCCGGATGAAGTGATTATGCAGGGCGAGGAAGCCATAAAAATATACCTTGAGAATGAAGTAAGTTTCACACTTGATTTGGATGAAAGACAAGATTTAGCGGGTGTTCGAAAAGCTAGTATAGGTTCAATTGCAGGTTGTGTAGGAGCCGTTGGAACTGCAATTGTCATCAATTTTACTCCAGCGAAAATCCTCAAAATCAAATCTGCCTTGAAATCTGTCGGTGGTGCTACGAAGTTTGTTAAAGCAATCAAACCATACTATCAGATGTCACGAGAAGATAAATTAAGTAAGACAGCGTCACTCAAACAAGCTGTTCGACTCGCGGCTAAAGATGCAGGACCAGATGCGCGCGAAGCCTTGCTAGACCTCTTCGGTGTTTCATCTGTGATTGGATCATGTTCAGCAGCCTTTGGAAAATAAAAAAACTCCGATGGATTTCGGAGTTTCATAAAACTTGAGCGGGTCTTGGTATACCCGCTCTTTTTAGTAGCGTTGGAATACTGAACTTGTGAAGATCAACATGGTGAGGGGATGATTGCATGCTGATCCTGCTTTTTTTACTTAGTCGGTTTCGGTATGATGACGCCTTCTTCTAAATCAAGCAACAAGTCGATCAGTTCCGCGCAGAACTCCGGGAACTGCTCCAAAAAGGCACCGGGACCGACTTCATCCGTAAAGTCGATATACAGATCGGCAACATTCCCAGACATCTTCGCAGGTAAGGCGAGAAACGCAGAACCGAAACGCCAACTGCCTCGGATATCGAGTAGCTTCCCGAGAACGAGGTCGCCGGTCTCACGTTCTTCTGGTAACTGAACGGCGTATGTCTCTTTTGATTCCCAGTCTTTCAACTGACCGTCTTCTGTGACTTCAAAGATGCTACAACGCGGGACGGCTAGTCCACGGAGTGCGTGATAGAGGGCAGGGGACATGTCGCTCTTATGGTCGGCCAAGTAGCGACCATGGGGTGTCATCCCATCCTCATCCGTCTCAAAGAAGACGGCCCAATCGATGAAGAGGTCACGGAAGAGTTCGGCATCTTTTAAGTGCCATGTCCCTTCCGATGCAATCTCTTGAATATAGTTCGTCCACTGTGTGCTTCGCGCAAGAGCCGCTTGCTCATACAACTTTTTCAGTTCGGCAAGCAATTCGGACTCTTCGACGAGCAAAGGGAAGGGAATTACTTTCCGGTCTTTTTTCATCGGCGCGGTCCTCGCTTGTTCGCAGGACGTTTGACGACAGGAGGCTTCTCCTCAATCCGTTTCTCAATCACGTCACCGCGATAGATTTCGAGCTCTTTCAACTCGACACCGAGTTGACGCGCGAACGATTTCAAGTGCGGCAGGTCATCCGTCGTCACGAGTGAAAGGACAGTCCCTCCCGCGTTACCACGAGCGGTACGGCCAGAACGGTGGATGAAGTCATCAATTGACTCCGGTAAGTCGAAATGGACGACGTGTGTCACATCTTCAATATCGAGACCGCGTGCAGCAAGACCAGTCGTGATAAGGAGCGGGTATTCGCCTTTACGGAATTCGCGGAGCGTCTCGACGCGTTCGCGCTTCCCTTTCAAGCTGTCGAGCATCCGGTAGTTCACTTTCAACTTTTCAAGTTCTCCGCGAAGCGGTGGCAAGAACGAGCGGTTGTTGATGAAGGCGAGTGCCTTCACATCGTCGACGTGTGAAAGACGACGAAGAAGTTCCGGTTTATACCGGCGCGTCGTTAACAGATAGCCGTATGTCACTTGATTGCTTACGGCACGTTCGATTTTGATATGAGCCGGTTCGTTCATGAATGGTGACGCCCACTCTTGGAGTGAGTCGGTGAGTGTTGCCGAGACGAGTGCAAGCTGACGCTCGTGCGCGGTATGCTTGATGATTCGTTCTGCGGCCTCTGTCAAACCGCTGTCGATGATTTGGTCGGCTTCATCCAAAATGACGGTATGTGTTTCGTGGAGCTTCAGTTTTTTCTTGTCGATCAACTCGACGAGACGACCTGGTGTCCCAACGATCAAATGTGGCTTCTTCTTGATTCGGTCGATTTGACGTTTCAATTCGACGCCACCGATGAACGAACCGATGCGGACGTCGCCTTTTTCGGTGAAACGTTGTGCGACTTGTTGAATCTGCATGACAAGTTCACGGGTCGGGGCGACCACAACGACTTGGATGCGGTCGTTCGATGGGTCGATCTTTTCAATGGCTGGAAGAAGGTAGGCGAGTGTCTTACCCGTTCCGGTTGGTGCCTCGATTGTCACATCTTTTCCATCTAATAGTAGAGGAAACGCTTCTTTTTGGACCGGCATCGGCTCATTGAAGCCCATCCGTTCCCACGTTTCGTTAATAAAAGGTTTTGTAAAATTCATATTCGGTCTCCTTATCTTTAGGCAAAAACAAAGGAAGCGACAGCGCTCCCTCGTCAAATATAGCGAACATGCTCCTGACCATCTTCCATTGAAGAACGTAACGTCTGTGTGTACGTCTGACCGTCTTCGATGAGTTGGATGTGGGCGTCTGCACCTTCTGCTGTCAATTCAACTTTCTCAATCGTGAATCCTTGATAAACGCGATACTGTAACTCGGCCGCCATGTTCTCGAACGGTTTCAGTTCCGGATGTGTCGTAATGACATGGATTGGACGCGACAAAAGTGCAGCGAGTAGCTGGTCGCGATAATCGATAAAGTCTTCGTTCTCGATGTCATCGTCGAAGCGGAGCCAAAACCCTCCGTCTTCAAATTCTGTGATAAATCCATCACGCTTTTCACCAGCCTCATCGACCTTTAATGAGATGCGATCGCCGACTTGAAAGGCGTGATTTGCTGTTAATGGTTCATACGTCATGAGTAGAACCCCTTCCTCTTATGCAATGTTCTGCCTTCATTGTGTCTGATACGACACAAAAATTCAAGTTCTAACCGAGTGATGTGAGATTAATCACCTTAAAAACTGTATAGTTCGTCACAGAACAATCAAATTAGTACAGATGATGGGTAAACGTTATCCAATTGGGGGCTCATCTGTTTCAACTCATATAATTTGTCGGATATAACAGTTTGTAAAACGCTTTCAAAAACGGCTATTTCATCACGTTCATAAGATTGTTACAAGTTTCACAAGAATGTAAAACATATTGTTCATGTTTTCACGTACACTCACAGTATAGATAACACGCAGTTACTTTCGAGAATGAGGAGTGAATCAACATGGCAACCGAAATCAAATCCGCATGGTCAGGTTTTGTCCCTGGTCAGTGGACGAATGAAGTAAACGTCAGTGAGTTTATCCGTTTGAACCGTCATGAGTACACAGGAGACGATGCGTTTTTAGCAGGTCCAACCGAAGCGACAAACGTTCTTTGGAATCGTGTGATGGACCTAACAAAAGAAGAGCGTGAACGTGGAGGCGTCTGGGACGTCGATCAACACACACCATCGACCATCGTATCGCATGGACCAGGTTACTTAAACAAAGAGTTAGAGAAAGTCGTTGGCGTTCAGACGGATGAACCGTTTAAACGTTCGATTCACCCGAATGGCGGCATTCGTATGGTCGATGCGGCACTCGAATCATATGGTTTCGAGCCAGACGAAGAAATCACTAAAATTTACTCAGAAATTCGTAAAACACATAACCAAGGTGTCTTCGATGCCTATACACCAGAAATGCGGGCCGCTCGTAAATCAGGGATCATCACTGGGCTTCCCGATGCATACGGTCGCGGACGCATCATCGGTGACTATCGTCGCGTCGCTCTCTATGGAATCGATTTCTTGATGGCAGAACGCAAAAAAGACTTGGCAAAACGTGGCGGGTTCTTATCTGAATCGGACATCCGCGATCGGGAAGAACTGAATGAACAACTTCGTGCCCTCCAAGAACTTAAACAACTCGGAGCTGCATATGGATTTGACCTCGGTCGTCCTGCGGAAAATACGCAAGAAGCATATCAATGGGTATACTTGGCGTATCTTGCTGCCATCAAAGAACAAAACGGTGCCGCAATGTCACTCGGTCGCGTCTCGACCTTCCTTGATGTGTACGCTGAACGTGACCTTGAAACGGGTCGCTTAACAGAATCAGACGTCCAAGAAATCGTTGACCATTTCATCATGAAACTTCGAATCGTCAAATTCTTACGGACACCGGACTACAATGAATTATTCTCAGGTGACCCGACTTGGGTGACAGAATCAATCGGTGGGATGAGTCAAGACGGTCGCTCGAACGTCACGAAGAGTTCATTCCGGTTCTTGCATTCACTCACGAACCTCGGACCAGCTCCAGAACCAAACTTGACGGTCCTTTGGTCGACGAAACTTCCAGAAGGATTCAAACAATACTGTGCGAAAATGTCGATTGAAACTTCGGCTATTCAATATGAGAACGATGACTTGATGATGCCACAATTCGGTGATGACTACGGCATCGCATGTTGTGTGTCACCGATGAAGATCGGGAAACAAATGCAGTTCTTCGGTGCGCGTGCCAACATGGCGAAGGCTCTCCTTTATAGCATGAACGGCGGTCGTGACGAGAAGAGCGGTGCTCAAATCGCTCCAGTTTGGGAAATGAACACAGAAGACGTGCTTACGTACGAAAAAGTATATGCCGACTTTGACCGGACGCTCGACTGGTTGGCAGAGCTATACGTGAATACGCTCAACGTCATTCACTTCATGCACGACAAATATGCGTATGAACGAATCGAAATGGCGCTTCACGATCCTGAAATCTTACGGACGATGGCTTGTGGGATCGCAGGTCTCTCGGTAACGGCGGATAGTCTTTCAGCAATCAAATACGCAAACGTCAAACCGATCCGTAATGAAGAAGGAATCATCGTCGACTTCGAAACAGAAGGGGACTTCCCGAAATTCGGAAACAATGATGACCGTGTCGATGCAATCGCCGTCGAACTCGTCGAATCATTCATGGAGAAAGTACGGAAACATAAAACATATCGTGACGCACTTCATACGCAATCGGTCCTCACGATCACATCGAACGTCGTCTACGGTAAGAAAACAGGAAATACGCCAGACGGTCGTCGTGCGGGTGAACCATTCGCTCCAGGTGCCAACCCAATGCATGGACGGGATACAAAAGGTGCGGCTGCATCGCTCTCATCTGTTGCGAAACTTCCATTTGAACACGCACAAGACGGAATCTCTTACACGTTCTCAATCGTACCGAAAGCACTCGGAAAAGAAGAAATCGCACGCGAACTCAACTTGGCGGCGCTTCTCGATGGGTACATGAGCGGAGAGCACAAAGGACATCACTTGAACGTTAACGTCTTCAACCGCGAGACGCTTCTCGACGCAATGGAACATCCAGAAGAATATCCACAACTCACAATCCGCGTATCAGGATATGCGGTCAACTTCATCAAGTTGACACGTGAGCAACAGATCGACGTCATCAACCGTACGTTCCACGGTTCGTTGTAAATAAAGGCTTAGCGGCCTTCTACGGAGGGCCGCTCATTCGTTAGGAGGTCATTTCGATGACAATGGGATATGTACATTCGGTCGAATCATTTGGAACAGTTGACGGCCCTGGTATTCGCTTTATCGTCTTTTTACAAGGTTGTGCGTTACGTTGCCTCTATTGCCATAATGCAGATACGTGGGATTTCAAAAAGAATAATCACCGCTCGGCTGAAGACGTCATTCAAGAGGCGCTCAGCTACCGTCCGTTCATGGACGCATCGAAAGGCGGCATCACGATTTCTGGTGGCGACCCACTCGCGCAACCTGAATTTTTAGAGGCGCTGCTGCGTGAAGCGAAAAAGCATGGGCTTCATACGACACTTGATACGTCTGGTGCGCTCCGACCTCCTAATTTGGATGCGATTTTAGATCACACCGATCTTGTCTTGCTCGATATCAAGCATATCGACGACGACATGTGTAAAAAGCTAACGGGACGTAGCAATGCCAACACGCTCGCGCTTGCCGAACACCTTTCCGAGCGCGGAACGAAAATGTGGATTCGCCACGTCCTTGTACCTGGATGGACGCTCGAAGAAGGTGCGCTTCGTCGCACGGCCGCGTTCATTCAAAAGCTAGACCATGTCGAGAAAGTCGAGATTTTGCCTTATCATGAGATGGGCGTCTACAAATGGGAGGCGCTCGGACTCGATTATCCGCTTAAAGGCACGAAGCCCCCGACATCCGATGAAGTCGAATGGGCAGAAGGGATTTTGCAGGGAACCGTATAAAAAAGCAAGCGCAGGCCGATGTGGTCTGCGCTTGCTTTACGTTACACTCGCTTTTTCTTCTTTTCTAGGACGCGGGCATGTTCTGCCTGTTTTTTCTCCATATAGAGAAGCTCTCGCTCAAGTTTGACGTAGCTAGCATAGCGTTTCGCATCTAGCGTACCGCTCGTGAGTGCCTCTTGGACGGCACAGCCCGGTTCTTTCTGATGTGAGCAGTCGCGGAAGCGGCATGTCTCGGCAAGTGCTTCGATATCGCGAAACGTCTCATCGAGGTGCTCGCTTCCTTCCCATAGTCCGAATTCTCGCATCCCTGGTGTATCGATGACGTATAAGTCGTCGATTCGGAACAGTTCGCGGTGTGTCGTCGTATGTTTTCCGCGCTCGTCCTGCGCCCGGACGGCTTGTGTGACGGCAAGTGTCTCGTGGGCGAGGGCGTTCGTCAGCGTAGATTTTCCGACGCCGGACGAACCGACGAAGGCGATTGTGCTCTCACTCGGCAATGCGTGACGAAGTTCAGCCACACCTTTTCCCGTTACAGCACTGACGGGGAATACTTGAATTCCAGGTGCGTTCACTTGAATGTCTTCGAGCAATGTGTCGACGGAGTCGACTTGATCGGTCTTTGTCAAGACGATGATTGGGATTGCCCCGGTGTCCCAAGCGGCTAGCGTATAGCGTTCTAGGCGACGAATGTTGAAGTCGTGTCCACACGCCATCGTAATCAAGACGTAGTCGACGTTCGCGCAGATCAGTTGTTCACGTGTCTCGTTGCCGGCGGCCGCTCGTGAAAGAACGGTCCGACGCTCAAGGAGATGGTGAATCGTACCTTGACCATGCTCGCGAACTTGAATCGTGACATAATCGCCGATGACTGGGTAATCCCGTTCGCTCGTCGCGGCATGTCGAAATTTTCCGGAAACCCCGCACATATAGGCGTTTTCTCCGATTGATACCGTATAAAGATGTTGGAACTGTGCCGTGACACGTCCCGTTTCAGTTTGTTGATTCAAAAAGAATCCTCCTTTTAGTGATGGAGGACGACAGCCCTCCGATTTGCTGACATTTGGTTACGTGCATGCATCATGTTGCTCATAAAACATCATCCTTTCGTTGTTCGATAGCATTAGTGTACCACAGTTATTGGAAACGGTACCATCTCAGTCTAAAGACCGAGGTGAAACAAGCCTTCCGCTCGTCGACCTATGTCAAATAACGTATTATGATAAGAGTGTACTTAACAAGGAGGGATGACAGATGAATCACCAAGTGAAAAAGGTGTTGTTCATCGTGGCCGCGATCGCTCTAGTGCTCGTGTTGATCGGTTCTTTACCGAATATGATTTTATTCGGATTAGGAGCGCTCTTGACGCTTTGGGCTGGAGTCCGTTTTCAGGCTGTGACACACATCGGTGCTAAAGTTGGTTTCGGGATCCTTGCTGTCATTGGGATTGGGACGATGCTCTCAAACATTTGGGCGCTCGTCGGAATCATTGTCGCGTGGTTGTTGTTTAAAGGGTATATGATGTATACAAGTGAAAAACGCGACCCGGATGTCGAGATTTTAAATGCAGACGGAACGCGTGCCGGCCGGAGCAGCTTCCAGCAGTTTGATCAAGTGTGGCAAAAATTTGTTAATCGTCGTTGAGATTTCATAAGGAGGATTCACCATGAAGACACCGTTTGATCAGTTTCGTGAATTAGCGAATGAATTGACGAAAGAAATTTCGAAAGAAGTGAAGAAGTATCAGGATAAAGAGATGCCACGTTCAAGTGGAGAAGCGGAATTGAACCGTCATATCCGTGGAGCGGAGAAGGAAGCGTTGTCGGTTGAACGACTCGTGGAACGTCAACGTACATTGCTTGCAGAACTTGCTGAAAAACGTGATGATGCCAAGAAGATGGCAGATAAACGATATGAGCAAACAGAACTGGCGAAACAAGCCGGGGAAGAAAAGTTGGCAGAACGTGCGGCACTCGAATCCAAACATTACGGGGAACAGTACCGTTACTTTGAAGGATTGATTGACGAAGGTGAGCGCGAGTTAGATACATTAGAGCGTCGTGCGCTCGAGATGAAACTCAAACTCGATGAGATGCAAAATAAACGTTATGAGTTTGCAATGCGCGAAAACCTAGACTTGTTAAAAGGGGCACTCGACCAAATCTTTGGTCAAAATACGTCTCAGTCGCATCCATTCACTGAGGAAGAAAAGAAAGAACAACCTGCCGAAGAGAAGCAAGACACGCAGGAAGATGAAGATGATTTTGAAGCAAAATTGAAAGAACTGGAGCGTCGCTTTAAACAAGAGTGAGGCGATGGTTCGGCGATGACCTGAACAAGGTCATCGCTTTCTTTGCTTCATACATATGAACAGAAAGGGGGAATGGACATGGAACGTTGGAACACACGTCAAATCATTGGATTTATGATTATCTTATTTTCAGTCGGACTTTTCATCGATATCGTGACGGGTGGGAATAGCGTCTTATTCAGCATGATCCTCCCGCTGCTTCTCCTCTACATCGGTCGACGGTTCAGTCGTCGGGGGAAGCAGTCTGCTAGCTATATTTTTTACGCAATTGGGGGAATCCTCTTGATTGGCTTGATTTTCTCATCTGCGGCATTCGGATTCGTGCTCTCCGGACTCCTCCTGTTATTCGGCTATCGACTCTATAAGAATCGACCGGTCGAATCGAAAATCCGGACACCCCTTCGTCAAGAACAAGCCTTCTCATTTGGGATGAAGGAATCGGGGCACTATGTGTTACGTGATACGAATGAGTTCTTTTTACTACGGGACGTTGAGATGGATTTGTCACAAGCCATCATTCCGGAAGGAGAGACGTTCTTACTCCTCAATGGACTTGCGGGAGACATTCGAATTCTCATTCCTGCGGGGTATGACTATTCGATTGACGCATCGATCGGGTTCGGTAAAGTGCAGGTCGATGACTCGAACTATTCGCCGGTGTTCAATCGTCGCTTCTATACAGCGTCTGATGATTATGTCCAGGCTACACGAAAAGTCCGGATTCATATCGTGCTCATGAGCGGAAGTGTCGAGGTGATGACGGTATGAAAAAAGATTCTTATCCACGAACGGTCGTCTGGCATCAACTGTTTAGTAGCTTGTTGACGGCTTTCTTGATTACTGTAGCGTTTCTCATAGGTGACTCGACTTCATTGAGCGATTTATTTTCGCGTGAAGAAGGGTTGCCTTTCGGTGTGTCCATTCTAGTGATTGCCGTCTTGATCGGAAGTATCTTTGGCGTCGGTTCGTATTTTTATTTGCGCCGAGACTTTCGGGAAGTCGCCAATGCCCTTTGGAAACTGGAGAACCAAAAAGACATCACCTTCCGCCCGATGTCCCCATACCGAGATACACTCGAACGAATCGTCCGCGTATCGAAACAGCGCCAAGAGATGGTCGAGATGGCGAAGCGAGTCGGTGAGCGTCCGGTCAGTGTGGAAGAGGCGCGGAGTGAGGCCGTCGTCGAAGAAAGACGTCGCGTCGCACGAGAACTTCATGATTCGGTGAGTCAACAGCTCTATGCCATCTCGATGATGACGACAGCGGTCAAACAGACGATGCAGACGAAACCAGAACTCGCGAGTAAACAAATGGAACAAGTCGAGCTCATGGCGCAGACCGCACAGGCAGAGATGCGTTCGTTGCTGTTACAACTTCGGCCGGTCGAACTAGAAGGCATGACACTAAAGACGGGAATCGAACGCTTGTTAGAAGAACTGTCTCGTAAACAATCGACCGAGCTCGTCTGGCGTTTAGAGGAAGTGAAGCTCTCCCGGCACACTGAAAATGAACTGTTTCGGATTGTTCAGGAAGCGATTAGTAACACGTTACGACACGCCAAAGCGACTCGTTTAGAAATCGAGATGCGAACCGTGCAACAGACGGTCATCTTAAAGATTAACGATGACGGAATCGGATTTAATGTGGACGATACACAAGTCGCCTCATATGGATTACAATCGATAAGAGAGCGTACGGCAGAAGTCGGTGGAACGTTGCGATTGGTCAGTGTGCCGAATGTCGGGACACAAATTGAAGTACGTGTGAAACAACAAGTGGAGGGGTAATGATGATTCGAGTTGTATTAATTGATGATCATGAAATGGTTCGGGCGGGCGTATCTGCCTTTTTATCGACACAACCGGACATCGAAGTCGTCGGCGAAGCATCGGACGGAGCAACGGGAGCCGAGCTTGCGATTGCGGAGAAGCCGGACGTTGTCCTTATGGACTTGGTGATGGAGCCCGTTGACGGAGTCGAATCGACGAAACGAATTAAAGCAAGTTGGAAAGAAGCGAAGATTTTGGTCGTGACGAGTTTCTTGGATGATGAGAAAGTGTATCCCGTCATCGAAGCCGGTGCGATGAGCTATGTCCTCAAGACAGCGAATGCAAATGAAATCGCAGATGCGATTCGTCAAACCGCTGCCGGCAATCCGGTCATGGCCGCCCAGGTAACAGGAAAGATGCTCGAACGACTGCGTCATCCGGAAATGACACTTCATGAGAGTCTCACTGCCCGTGAACGAGAAATCTTGCAACTGATGGCGGAAGGCAAGTCGAATCAAGTGATTGCGGACGAATTGTTCATCTCACTCAAAACAGTGAAGACACACGTGTCGAACATCTTGACGAAGCTTGACGTCTATGACCGGACCCAGGCAGTCGTCTATGCGTTCCAACATAACTTGGTCAGTAAAGGATGAACCGTCTCCCTGTGATTGAAACGGAGCGCCTCCGACTGCGACCTCTCCAAATGGAGGACGGTCCGCACGTATTCGCCAT
Source organism: Exiguobacterium sp. 8H (assembly GCF_902506255.1). GTDB lineage: Bacteria > Bacillota > Bacilli > Exiguobacteriales > Exiguobacteriaceae > Exiguobacterium > Exiguobacterium profundum. The sequence continues at coordinate 2,764,633 of NZ_LR733429.1, forward strand.
CTTTTCAGATGAACACGTGCTACGCCACTACGGAATGGAGCCACATCGGACGTTAGAAGAAACGGAACAGATGCTGACGCATATGCTCGCACAAATCGAAACAGGTGCGATCATCCGTTTTGCCATCGAGCATCGCGAATCAAAAGCGTTAATCGGGACAATCGGGTTTCACAATCGGGCACCGTCGCATCGGCGTGCCGAGATCGGTTATGAACTCAAACCGGAGTATTGGCGTTCGGGTTATGCGACCGAAGCCCTTCACGCGGCGCTTCAGTTTGCCGTGACGTGTGAAATTGAACGGGTCGGTGCCATCGTCTATGTCGAGAATCTTGCATCCCAACGCATGTTGGAGAAGAATGGATTCTTTCAAGAAGGTCGACTACATAACTATATGCGTCAGCGTGGACAATCTCATGATGTGTATGTCTATAGCTATATGACCCATCAGTCAGTCTGAGCACACCGTTTCTACGGTGTGCTTTTTTCGTTTGTAAGAGAAATAAAATGGGAACCAACTAGAAGTGAGTCAATCAAAGGAGGATGATGAGATGAAAGCAGCATATATCGAACAGTATGGCGGGTCGGATGAGTTCAAAGTAGGGAAACTTGAACAACCGGCAATCGGTGCAGATGACGTATTAATTGAAGTTCATGCCGCAAGCGTCAATCCGGTCGATTGGAAGCTCCGTGAAGGATACTTGAAAGAAATGCTCCATTACGAGATGCCGCTCGTTATCGGGTGGGATGTATCGGGTGTCATCAAAGAAGTTGGGGCGAATGTGACCGAATTGAAGGTTGGAGATGAAGTGTTTAGCCGACCAGAAATCGCGCGCCAAGGCACATATGCCGAGTACGTCGCAGTCGATTCCCATCTTGTCGTCAAAAAACCAGCTTCGCTTAGTTTTGAGGAGGCCGCTTCACTGCCGCTCGTCGCGCATACGGCATGGCAAGTCATGTTCGAAGTGATGGATGCCAAACCGGGTGATCGAATCTTCATCGGAGCCGGTTCAGGTGGTGTCGGAACGGTAGCCATCCAGCTCGCGAAAGCACACGGTTTGTATGTCGTCACATCGACAAGCACGCCGAACGTAGATTGGGTCAAAAAACTTGGAGCCGACGAGGTCATCGACTATAAACAACAAGACCCGGCAGATACTGTCCGCGATATTGATTTCGTATTCGATACGATGGGGGGCGACGGGCAGAGCAAACTCTACCAAATGCTTAAAGAGAATGGGATGCTCGTCTCCATCTCCACACCACCAAATGAAGAGGAAGCCAAACAGGCGAAGGTCCGTGCCGAGTACGTCTTCATGCAACCAACGGGGGAGCGTTTGAAAAAAATTGCGGAAGCTGTTGAAAAAGGCGAACTGAAACCTGTGATTGACCGGGTCTTTGATTTAGAAGATACGAAAATTGCTCATGACTATGGAGAAGAAGGGCATGCCAAAGGCAAAATCATCATCAAAGTGAAATAATCAAAAGAGATGGATTTCCGGAACAAATATCGGAAATCCATCTCTTGTTCATTTCATTTGATAAGCTACCTTATGTGGAGGTCAGCCTTTTTTCTCTGCTTGTATTTGTTCATCGATTTCTGATAGGTAGGTCCAACGTTCCATCTTCGCATCGAGTGTTTCTTTCAGTTCTGCAATCTTCGCATACAACTCATTGACTTTACCAAGGTCACTGCCCGCTGATGCAAGCGTCGCTTCCTGCGCTTCAATCTGTTCTTCAAGTGCGGCGATGTCTTCTTCGATCGTGTCCCATTCCTTCTGTTCTTTGAAGGTGAATTTCACGACTTCCGACTTCACGCGTTCCTTTTTCTCTTTAGGTTCTTTCTCTTTCTTCACTTGACGAACCTCTTCTTGACGCATGGCCAAATAGTCACTATATTCTGCGTGATACACCTGGATGACCCCATCTTCGAAAGCGATCAACTGTCCGGCGATCCGGTCTAAGAAATAGCGGTCGTGACTGACGGCGATGACTGTACCTGGGAAGGACTCCAAATAGTCTTCTAAAACAGACAACGTTTCCGTGTCCAAATCGTTCGTCGGTTCATCAAGGAATAAGACGTTCGGTTCATCCATGAGAATTCGAAGCAGGACGAGACGCCGTTTTTCGCCACCAGATAGCTTCGCAATTGGTTTATATTGCGCGTCCGGTGAGAAAAGGAAACGTTCGAGCATTTGCCCCGCTGTGATGACCTCGCCGTCCGGCGTGTGGATGACTTTGGCGATGCGTTCGATCTCATCGATGACCCGTCGTGACTCGTCTTCAAATTCGACTTGTTGTCCGTAGTAGCCTAAATGAACGGTTTCTCCGTGCACAATCGTACCGTTTGTCGGTTCTAGGCGCTTGGTGAGCAAGTTCATGAGCGTTGATTTCCCACTCCCGTTCGGGCCGACGATCCCGTAGCGTTCACGGCGACCGAAAATCCAATTGAACTGCCGAATGAGAAGGGAGTCATCGTATCCGAAAGATAAATCTTCGACTTCGATGACCTTTTTACCAAGTCGGCGAGATCCGACCGAGACGTCGAGCGTCTCGTCTTCCGCTAAGCTCTCTTGATGTTTCAAGTCTTCGACACGTTGAATGCGTGCCTTTTGTTTGGTTGTCCGGGCTTTCGCGCCACGACGCAACCAAGCGAGTTCGCGACGTAATATATTTTGTCGTTTCTGTTCCATCGATTGTGCCCGAGCTTTTCGCTCGGCACGCTTCTCGAGAAAGAGTTCATAGTTCCCGTTATAGAAGTAACTCGTTCCATCCGCAATCTCCAAAATGTGATTCGTGACACGATTCAAGAAATAGCGGTCGTGGGTGATGAGCAGGATCGCTCCCCGGTAATCGGCAAGCATCGTTTCGAGCCATGCGATTGTATCGGCATCCAGTTCGTTCGTCGGCTCATCTAAGAGCAATAAGTCCGCTTCATCGAGTAACGCTGCGGCGAGCGCAACTCGCTTTTGTTGCCCCCCAGACAAGGCGTTCACATCGATTGACACGTCAGGAAGACCGAGCCGGTTTAAAATCGACTTCAGTTTTGCTTCCGTTTCCCAAGCGTCTGCGGCATCGACGGCCTGTTGGGCTTTCATGAAGCGTTCAAGTAACTGCTCACTTGTCGGGTTCGCTTCGAGTGCTTGTCTGGCGCGCTCGAACTGTTTCAACGCTTGAACGGAAGGAGTATCACTTGTGAATAAAGCGTCAAGGATCGTTTGTCCTTCGTCGAATTGAACCGTTTGAGTCAAGTAGCGAATCCGATAATCGTTCGGATGCTGCATCGTGCCTCGATCTGCTGTCTCGGTACCGGCGATGATTTTCATGAACGTCGATTTCCCCGAACCGTTCACGCCGATAATCCCGATACGGTCTCCGGGATGGATTGTCATCGTCACATCATCAAATAAGACTTTGTCTGCAAACTCTTTATGAATGCCTTCAATCATTAATAAACTCATGCGTTCTCTCCTTCAAGCTGTTGACGAATGGCCGCCTCGACCGTTGCTGCGATTTCCTTGTTCGGCAAATCAGCCGGATCAATCGCAGGTAGGAACGTGACATCGACCGTTGCCGGGGTGATTCGATTTTTGGCTTCTAACAATCTATAACTGCCTTGAATCGCGACTGGAACGATTTTCGCACCACTTGAGGTGGCGAGCGTCAAACTTCCGGCTTTAAACTCCTTCATCGGTCCACCTTTTGAGCGTGTGCCTTCTGGGAAGACAATCATTGATTGACCGGATTGAATTGTTTCGACGCCGGAACGAATGGCTTGAATCGATTGACGACGGTCACTCCGGTCGATGAAGATACACCCCATCAATTCCATCCAACGTGGAATAATCGGGAATTTTTGAACCTCGATTTTCGAGATAAACGCTTTCGGTCGTTTCGTGGCGGTCAACATAATCGGGACATCGAAGTTTCCTTGGTGGTTCGACACGTAGACGACGGGTTCATCCGGAATCTGGTCTTGACCGTGGACACGGATGTCTGCACCCGCAATCTTCAGTAGAAACTGTGCCCATTTATAAGCGATATCTTGTACGTAACGGTAACGCTTTGGCGTTTCGATTTTTTTCGCCTTCTGTAAAAACGGGACGGTGATTGGTAATACGGCAAAAAATGAGAAAAACCATACAGCTGTTCGAATCATTCTATTCTCTCCTCTCATGATGACAACAAGAAAGAGTCTTCTTCTCTTGACGAGAATCCGACCCTTCGGCATGAATCCTTATTCCCAAAAGCGAGAATCGCTCTCTTCTTCCTCTTCTTCGAGCTCGAACGTAATGCGTTTATTCACAGGATCGACGACGAAATAGGCGCCGTCTTGCTCGATACTTTTGATTTGCATGGCCTGATCACTTCCGATTTCGAGAGTGAGACGGATTCGGTTGTCATCATCGACAAGCAAAATACCGTCCTCTTTTAACCAAAGCTCCATGACAGGTGAATAACGAAGTAGCCATTCATTCGATAACGGGATTTCATTCATACGGTTATGTGCCTCCTGCGATTATAAATCCATTGTACGATGTCTGTTCCTACATAGGATACCAAATGTGGCGAGGGAAGACGAGCGTTATGTAGAGCGTTTTCGAGTCGTGGAGTGCATTCTGTCGACGACTCGTTTGATCCGTTTCTGGTTCCGTCTTTCTACAAAATACTCATTTGCCTGCATGAAGAGTTGTTTGAAGGAAGAGAGTCCCATCGCAATTAGGACGGCAAATAAAAATGTTCCGATTGGATCTTTGTACAATTCGGTCTGGAACAAAAAAGCAAGTCCTACGATTGATAAAATGGACGTGAGAAAATAAAAAATCATAGCGGAGTCTCCTTTTCTTAAAGGTATGAAAGAAAAAGGCATGGTCTTTTAATCGTATTCGACTTTTTGAAGGGAAATCCTGTTATGTATTGCAAAGAAAAAAACGCCTTCAGTGGGCTGAATGGCGTTTACTCTTGAGTCATGTAAGTCGAGGATGACGATACATTCGTGTCGACACCGTTTGAGAAAATAAAACTGAGAGATGCGAGTAATGCGAAAAAGGCGACAAGCAATCCTTTTGTAAAACGCTTTGCAAAAGAACGAGACTGTATATCAAACATTTATTATCCCCCGATCAATCCTAAATGAAACCTTATCTATACTGGACACTTCCTATATAATAACGTTTTCAAAAAAAGGATACTAGCAGAAAAAAACACGTTCACAAAATTGTCACAAAATTTTAATAAATCATGTAAGTTCTGTAAACAATCATGATTTCAACAGTCTCAAAACACATTCACATTTTCGACACATTTATTCAAAATGTTGAAAGAGAACATGATATGATTAGGAACGTGTGTAGATAGGTATACTGACAGTAATAGCTTAGAAAAGGATGTGGGTGTAATGGCATTGCGCGCAGGAGAAGTAGTAGATTTAGTCGCGGAACGTTCTGCTGATTTTGGAGTATTCATTAGTAACGGCCGCGAAGAGGTGCTCCTTCACCGTAAAGAACAAACAGAAGAAGTGACAATCGGTCAAACGGTTCGTGTCTTCTTATATCATGATTCAGAAGGACGTCTCGCATCAACGATGACGATTCCGACCGTTTCATTTGATGAGTATGAATGGTTTGAAGTGACTGGCGTTCGGTATAACACAGGGGTCTTCGTGAATATCGGAATTCAAAAGGACGTTCTCGTTTCGATGGATGACTTACCGGAGAACCGATCATATTGGCCACAAACGGGCGATCAATTGTGTATTCGATTGAAGTATGACCAAAAAGGACGCTTGCTTGGGGACCCTGCACCATATGCGTTCTTGAACTTGTTGGCACGACCGTCGAAAGAAGAATGGAACAACCAGGACGTGCAGGCCATCGTCGTCAATAAACGCGAAGTGGGCGTCAACGTATGGGTCGAAGGGGAATCACTCGGTTTCTTGCATGAGGCTGAGATGACACGTTGGCCACGTCTCGGAGAACAGTTGACCGTCCGTGTGACGCAGGTCAAACAAGACGGTACGGTCCTCGTTTCGATGAAGCCACGTGCCTATGAGGCGATTGATGGTGATGCGGCGAGCATCCTCTCGTATATTGAAGAACGTGGTGGCCAAATGCCATACGGTGATAAGACATCACCTGACATCATCGACCGTGAATTCGGAATGAGTAAAGCAGCATTTAAACGAGCGCTTGGAAAACTATTGAAAGACAAGCAAGTTGAAAAGCTCGACAACGGCTATAAATTGAAATAAGATAACTCATGTTCAGGTGACATGAAAGTTTAAAAATGTATTTCTTTCATTTTAGGAAGAAATACGTTATAGTTAATAAAGTTGACTATGAGGAAACATTGAGAAAACGTCTGTAGATCTGTCAAACTGAACTCAGACGTTTTTTGTATGAACAAAGGAGAATATAATTTGACAAAATTTCAAGACTTACAATTAAGTGAAGCATTAGTAAAAGGTGTACACAAAATGGGCTTCGAGGAAGCTACACCGATCCAAGCTGAGACAATTCCTGTCGCACTCACGGGAGTGGACGTATTAGGACAAGCACAAACAGGTACAGGGAAAACAGCAGCTTTCGGTATTCCGACAATTGAGCGAATCGATTCAAAGGCGCGTCAAGTCCAAGCACTCGTTCTTGCACCGACACGTGAACTTGCGATTCAAGTTGCAGAAGAATTAAACAAAATCGGTGAAACGAAGCGCGTATACGCACTTCCAGTATACGGTGGTCAACAAATCGACCGTCAGATCCGTGGTTTGAAAAAGAACCCGCAAATTGTCGTAGCGACACCAGGACGTCTCATGGACCACATGAAACGTAAGACAATCAAACTCGATGACATTCAAACAGTCATCTTGGATGAAGCAGATGAAATGCTCAATATGGGCTTCGTTGAAGATATCGAAACGATTTTGGCTGGTCTTCCTGAAGAGCGCCAAACGCTTCTCTTCTCAGCGACAATGCCACCACAAATCAAAAAGATTGCTGAGCGCTTCATGAAGTCGCCGACAATCATCAAAGTGAAAGCGAAAGAAATGACAGTTGAGAACATCAACCAACAATTCCTCGAATTGCGTGAAGGTCAAAAATTCGATACACTTTGCCGTTTGATCGACATCGATTCACCAGAACTCAGCATCATCTTCGCTCGTACGAAGAAACGTGTAGATGAAGTGACAGAAGCCCTCATCAAACGCGGATACACTGCAGACGGTCTTCACGGAGACTTAACGCAATCGAAACGTGACCAAGTCATTCGTCGTTTCAAAAATGGAACAATCGATATCTTGGTAGCGACTGACGTAGCTGCACGTGGACTTGATATTTCAGGTGTCACGCACGTTTACAACTTCGATGTACCACAAGACCCAGAGAGCTACGTACACCGCATTGGTCGTACAGGCCGTGCAGGTAAGACAGGTACAGCCCTCACGTTCATCACGCCACGTGAATTTGGACAAGTGAAGGCAATCGAGCGTGTGACAAACAAGAAGATGAACCGTCGTCACGTACCGACAATCGCGGAAGTACTTGAAGGAAACCAAAAGCAAGCAGCTGAAGAGTTGATCGAACGCGTTCAAGCGGGCGACTTCAAAGCTTACACGCAACTTGCGACAGAGCTTCTTGAAGAGTACGAAGCAGTTGAAATTCTCGCTGCTGCCCTTCGTGGATTGACGAAAGAGCCAGATTCAACACCTGTTGAAATCTCGTACGCTGAACCAGTTCGTGTGAAACGCCAAGGTGGCCGTGGTGGCGATCGCGGTGGATACCGTGGTCGTAACGACCGTCGTGGCGGTGGCGGTGGCCGTGGTGGCGATCGTCGTGGTGGACGCGGTGGCGAACGTCGTGATGGACGCAGTGGAGACCGTAAAGGATCATTCCGTGGTGACGATCGTCGTCGCTCGGATGACCGTGGTCCACGCCGTCCGCGTGACTAATCATCGTGAAATGCCGCATTTCCCTAAGTGGATTTGCGGCATTTTTTATTGTGTCGTGCTACACTAGTTGAGTAGAGATAGAAGGATGAGGTGTCAACGGATGGTGGAATTAAGTTTCGGTCTCCTTGTGCTGCTTGGTTGTGTAATCGCACTCAAACCAATCGTGTCAAAGACAGACCGTCCTAACTTTCGTTATATCCCCGTGGCGACATTGTTATTTGGAGCGATGATTTTTTTAGTGTTAGCCATTGGAGTAGGCGGAAAGATGGGCATTGCATATGGCGTGGTGAGTATCGCCTATTTTATTGCTTGTTTCGGTGCCTATATGTATGTACACACGCGAACGAGCTGATTGTAGCTCGTTTTCGCATTTAACGAAGAGGTGATGAATTGTGGATGCGGTAGAAGTGATGGTCCATCCTGAAGAAGTGATGGTGACGTATGAACCAATCCTTGGGGCGGCGACGTTTCAAGTGGAAGGATATATGGTACATGGACGATTCCGAGGCGAATCATTGACACCGTTTTTTTATGATGATGACGTTCCCCTCGAGTATCAATTAGACATCGCCCAACGAATGGAGCAACTCGCGGCAGCGCAACTTCGTGACGTCAAACCATTCGTCACGTTCAGATGCCGGTCGGAATGGATTCTCGAAGAAGGGGGAGAAGCCTTTTTAGCCCCACTACGCGAATTGAATTTTCCGTTACACCGTATTTATGTGACCTTACAAGGGACGGACTTAGTCGACGTCCCGCGATTGTCACGTGTCATTCAATACTATCGGTCCTATGGATTGAAAATTGCATTAGACTTTGCCGAATCCACGAGTATCGAAGACATCATGACGCTTGCGCCAGAATTATTGCTCGTCGACCTTGGCACGATGGTCGAGAAAAAGACGTTATCGGTCACCTATCCGAACATGCTTCAGACGATGGAGTATATTGCTTCGAAGCTTGGTGCACCGCTTCTTTACAAATCCATCAACCACATCGGACAGCTTCGTTACGCGTGGCAGCACGGTGGTCGGTATTACATGGGTGGCCTACTAGGCTTGGAAGATGAGATTCCCCAACGAGAAATCAAAGGTATGGGTGTGTTGGCACAAGAAGTGCCTTCCTTCTTTTTACATGACCAGAAACGATTGAATCGCTTGTACGAGCTTGAATTTGAGTTACATCGCCGCATTGGTGAACTAGTTCAATCCGGAAAATGGTCGAGAGACAAGAAAGACGAGTGGATTCAATTCATCGCCCCAAAACTGGAAGAGGTGTTTGTTCGTTATTATATAACAGATAAGACAGGTTTCCAGACGAGTGCGAACGTTTACTGCGTGAATGGAGAATGGCGTGTCGATAATACGTATCGAGGCTATAACTGGAGTTTCCGACCGTATTTCATTCAGACGATGGCGGCGATGGATGTTCGAGGGCGTGGCTATTTATCGGGAGACTATCGTGATTTCAGTTCAAACGAAGTGACGCGAACCTTTAGCTATCCGTTACCGGACGGCATGTTCTTATTTGCCGACATATCCGAGGAGTATTTATATCAAAACCGATTATTGGATTGAAAGGAAGATGGACGATGCTAGATTATGATTACGATGCACTGCGCGAAATCGGGCGAATCGTCGCACTTGCGCGAGATGAGATGGCGAAAGCCGTCAAGCCCGGTATGACGACAAAAGAATTAGATGCGATCGGACAACGTATTTTAGAAGATGAAGGTGCAGCTTCTGCACCGATTACGATGTACGAATTTCCAGGTTACACATGTATCTCGCTCAATGACGTTGCTGCCCATGGTATTCCGGGAGATGAAGTCATTCAAGAGGGCGATATCGTCAATGTCGACGTCTCCGCTGTGAAGGATGGATATTATGCCGATACGGGACGTACAGTGATTGCGGGGGCGGCGAAGTCACCCCAGCACGAACGTTTGGTCGAAGTATCCTTGACTTCATTAGAAGCGGGACTCAGCAAGGTCAAGGCGGGTGTGAAAGTCAATCAGATCGGTAAAGCAATTTACGCTGACGCGAGAAAGAATGGATTCACGGTCATCCGGAACTTGGCCGGACACGGTCTCGGTCGGACATTGCACGGGGAGCCAGAGACGATCTCGAACTATTATAGTCGAGAAGAAAATCAGTTATTAAAAGCCGGGCAAGTGATTGCTGTTGAGACGTTCATCTCGACAAAGGATGAAATCGTCTATCAATCGGAAGAGGATGGTTGGACGCTCTTCACTCCGAACAAGAGTCTTGTTTCGCAGTTCGAGCATACAGTTGTTGTCACAGAAGATGGATATGAAGTGTTAACGGGATCGTTCCGTTAACGTAAAAAAGGTGTGGTTCTCGTGAACCGCACCTTTTTTCATGTTTGCAATGTAATCACTTCTTCGCGTAACCGTTCAATCACATTCCAATCTGGTTGTACGGAATCCGGAAGAGTCAACTTTCCATTCTCCACTTCAAGCGGGGTATCGAGTAAATCTTGCTCGAAATAAGCGCTCGTGCCTGACATGTCCGCGGGGAAGCTCGCGCCGCTTAACGAAGCAAACAAGAGTGTATGATATCTTCCGATACCGGATTCATACATGCCACCGACCCAGTATGGCGTTCCGTGTTTTCGAATGTGGAGCGCCTCGCTAAGCCCACCGACACGTGCGGGTTTAATGTTGACGATTTTTCCGGCACCAAGCTGTGCCATCGTATCCACGTCGTCATAAGACGTGATGGATTCGTCGAGACAAATGGGGGTCGTGAGTTTTGCTTGGAGAGCCGCTGATTTTGTGAATTGTCGGCTTGGGTACGGTTGTTCGATCATCAATAACCGATGGGCATCGAGTTGTTCGAACCATTCCATCGGTTGATCGGACGCACTTCCGTTTAAATCAATCATGAGAGGCGCGTCAGGGAAGACCGCGCGAATCTCACGTAGGGCAGGAACCAGTTCATTAGGAGATGCCTTTAATTTGATGCGTTCGAATCCGTCAGCTAATGCCGTCTCGATGGATTTCATCGTTTGATTCAGTAACCCAATCCCGATTGTTCGTCCGCAGGAAACGGAATCTCCGGCGCTCATGAATGACTTGAGTGATTTGTTCGCGCGCGTTGCTTCAATCTCCCAGAGTGCACTTTCCCACATCGCCTTTGCCATGTGCTGACCGATGATGGACGAGACCAAGTTCGGAAACACGTCCGTTGTGACCGTCATCCCTTTCAATAAATTGAGAATTAGTTTAGACGTATCGATCATGGATTGGGTCGTTTCTTCCGTATACCAAGGTGTTTCGAAAGCGGCACCTTCTCCGTATCCGATGACACCGTCTACGGTCTCTAGACGGAGGATAAGCGTTCTTCGGACAGATAAGACGGCGTGTGCCGTCACAATCGGGTGTTTAAACGTCAAAGGGACGATGGAAAGCTCAGCACGTTTGATCATGACAGTAGCTCCTTTAAGCGATGGCGCATTAATTTTCCGTTCGCGTTTCGTGGTAAATTCGGTGCGTAGTGGATGGCGATCGGGTGCTTATATTTAGCCAACTGTGAGTCGAGAACATGCTGCATCTCGGCTGGATCATAGGAGCCGACGACGAAGGCGATCGGGACTTCTCCCCAAGTCGGATGCGACTGTTTCGTGACGCCGACGTCTTGAACACCGGCACAGCGTAACATGGCGGCTTCGATTTCAGCCGGATAAACATTTTCACCACCTGAAAGAATAAGGTCGGTTCGGCGATCGTGTACATATAAATAGCCATCCCTCATCATGCCGAGGTCACCCGTTCGCCAATAACCATCGGGTGTCCAAGCATCTGATTCAGGTTGTTCGAAGTATCCCTTCGTCACAGTTGGTCCCTTTACTTCGATTTCTCCGTCTGAATTAATTCGAATACTTGTTGGGGCGATTGCCTGACCACTCGAACCGATATGCGAGAGCGCTTCGCTCGGGAGCAGCGTGGCGACTTGAGAACACGTCTCGGTCATCCCGTATGTCTGAGCAATCGGTAACTTGCGTCGTTCTGCTTCTTCTAGTAATGAGCGCGGGACGGGTCCGCCTCCGACGAGTAACGTGCGAAGTCGGTGCTTTTTCAGGCCAGCATCGAGCAATCGTTGCAGCATAATTGAGACGAGTGATAGCTGGGTGATGCCTTCTGTCTCGATGACGTGAAGTGTTCGATCGACATCGAATCGTGACTCGACATAGAGCGTCGAACCGATGATGGCACTCCGATACACTTGAGACAGTCCACTCATGTGAAAGAGCGGGGTCACCGCGAGCATCCGGTCTGATGGACGATAGTCTAAATGCGCTTCAGCGGCTCGGGCACTAGCGAGGTGATTCCCGTACGTCTGTTGCACCGCTTTGGCTCGACCCGTCGTTCCGGACGTAAACATGAGAGACATGGTTTCATCTTCATTCCACTCATGGGTCACGGTGAAACATGAAGTGGTCCGGCGTGTGATCAGGAGTTGGGTGATAGACAAATCGATTTCTACGTCAACGAGAAGGAGGTCCACTTTTGCTGTTTGTAGCTGAGTACGCACTTCCTCTTCGGTCAGCCGTGTATTCAACGGAACAAGCACTTTTCCGAGCAGATGTACTGCATGAACGGCAATGACATAGTCTTTGCTGTTTTTAGCGAATATGCCAATTCGTTTGGCGGTGGGTGTCTGTTCATGGATGAACTGGGCAAGTTGAAGGCTTTCCGTGCGTAGCATTGCCCATGTCAATCGATCGTCAGCTGTCACAAGGGCGAGATGTGACGCTGGGTGTTTCCGAATCCATTCATACATAGCTGTCACCTCCAAAAAAAGAGTAGCGAAATCGCTACTCTCTCAACAATTAAGGGAAACGTGGGAATTGACCGAAGTCAGGGTCACGTTTTTCTTTGAACGCATCGCGTCCTTCTTTTGCTTCATCTGTCGTGTAGTAGAGAAGCGTTGCGTCTCCAGCGAGTTGCTGAAGTCCGGCAAGACCATCTGTATCTGCGTTCATTGCTGCTTTCAAGAAGCGAAGCGCTGTAGGTGAGTGTTGTAAGATTTCTTGGCACCACTTGATCGTTTCTGCTTCAAGTTGATCGAGTGGGACCACCGTGTTGACGAGTCCCATGTCGAGTGCTTCTTGTGCATCGTATTGACGGCAAAGGTACCAGATTTCACGAGCTTTCTTATGGCCGATGATCCGTGCCAAGTATCCAGAACCGTATCCTGCATCGAACGAACCGACTTTAGGACCTGTTTGTCCGAAGCGAGCATTGTCCGCTGCAATCGTCAAGTCACAGACGACATGAAGAACGTGTCCTCCGCCGATTGCGAAACCTGCGACCATGGCGATGACCGGTTTTGGAATGACACGAATCAAGCGCTGAAGGTCGAGGACGTTCAAGCGTGGGATTTCATCTTCCCCGACATAGCCGCCATGTCCACGAACTTTTTGGTCACCACCTGAACAGAATGCCTTTTCGCCTTCACCTGTCAAGATGATGACGCCGACTTCTTTATCGTCGCGCGCGCGAGCGAATGCATCAATCAATTCATTGACCGTCAACGGACGGAATGCATTGCGCACTTCGGGACGGTTGATGGTGATTTTGGCAATCCCGTTCCACGTTTCATATTTAATGTCTTCATACGTCCGGACCGATGTCCAGTTCGCTACTGATTCCATTTTAAATACCCCCTAAAATCAATTTCTTTATTATTGTACCAAACTCTGATGCATTCTCGATATGAGGAGCATGCCCTGCGTTTGAAATTTCATAGATTTTAATATCTGGTCGCTCTTCCTGCATGTATCTTGCGATGGCTTTGAACTTGAGATCGTCTGACCCGACAATCAAGTCGGTACGGGGGAGACGCTGCAATGTGCCCCATAACGATGGCATATGTCCCGTACCGATTGACCGCAAACTGTTTGCGAGGGCATTCGGTTGTTGGGCGAGCCGACCTGTTCGGAGTGAACGTTTCATGTCTTCCGTCTGTCGCCAAAGCGGAAGGTTCTCCCAACGATTCACGAATGCAGCGATACCCTTGGTTTCAATCAAGTGAGCCAATTCTGCATCTTGGCGGCGGCGTGCGGCTCGTTCCTTAGAAGTGAGCAGACCGGGGGTCGTGCTGATCCCGATGACATGTTCGACACGCTCGTCGCATGCGGCGAGTGTCAATGCGATTCTCCCACCGAGTGAATAGCCGACGACTGTCCAAGGTCGGTCGTCCGTATCCAGTAAGCGGGACAAATCTTTAACTTGCTGACTCATTGTCGAACGATTGACTGAAGGGTGCTCCGTTGCGCCATGTTGGAGGAGTGACGGTGACACAAGACGAATCGATAATGCAGGGAGCGAATCGACCCAATGGGCGTTTCCGGTGAATCCGTGTAAAAATAATACCGGTTTTCCCTCACCGCGATGAATCACTTCATAACGTACGCCACGTAAATCGATGTTCATGATTCGTTCTCCGTGATGAGGCGAGCGCAGACAGATTGTGTCCAACCTCGATGGATCGCCACATTCTCCTCACGATTCGATGGGAATTCGATTAAATGAACACCATCTTCAATCGCTTCTTGAATTTCATCCGGTCGTTCAATTAGGCGATACGATAAGCCATATGTGTCAGCAAATCCACGGATATTTAAATCAAGCGGTGTGCCGAACAAATCTTCGAACAACTGTGTGTCGACAGAAGCCTGCGGGAGGAAGGAAAATATCCCTCCACCGTTATTGTTAGCAATCACGACGGAAAATTTTCCAGGATGATGCTTTAACAGTTGCAAGGCGTTGCTATCATGATAGAACGCTAAATCACCAATCAATAAAGCGCCGTGAGCCGTATCATAACTGCTTCCGAGTGCAGTGGATAACACACCATCAATTCCGTTTGCGCCTCGATTGGCGAGAACGTGTATATTCGTGCCGGCAGACAGTGATGTATCTATATCTCGAATCGGCATACTATTACTGACGAATAGACGCTCAATCGATGTATCGAGCAATCGTTTCGTCAATTCCGCTTCACCTTGAAGTGACGATTTTGCAGACTCGGCAACCTCTTCAAAAAAGCGTAAACGTTCAAGGTACCGAGGTTCGTTTACGGATGCGATGAGCGGTAGAAAATCGAGTGCGTCGCCGTAACAGATGGTGGCTCGGCTACTTGGGTCGCGATAAGATCCCGGTTCATCGATGACGAGTTGGTCCGCCATGGCCATCCATTGATTGAAGCGTTTCGAAACAGGTGCAGCCCCGAAACGGACGAACACCTCAGGCAGCCAATCAGTCCGATGCTCACTCGCGAGCCACGTGTCATAGTTGGTCAAGACGCCGTCGAAACGTCGCATGCCACTAAGAGGATCGGCAAAAATCGGGATCTGTCGTTCGGAAGCGAATTCAACAATGGATTTCTGCCAAGATGTCGGGGTGTAAGGCCCGACGACGAAGGCGAGTCGTTTTTGACTCGTGCATTCCGAGAAAATGTTTTTGTCTGCCTGTGTCGGCCGAATACGCTGTCTTTCTGGCAAGACAGGGTCAGCTTTTAACATCTGTTTCAAGGATTCGAGATCAGGAAGCAGAGGCTCTCGAAACGGTACATTCAAATGAACAGGTCCCATCGGTGCTTGCATTGACAGATTCGTGAAGCGGGTAATCGTTTGTTTCATAAACGATAACGTTGTCTCCTCTGGAACAGGCAAATCAATGCTCGTCTTCACTTGTTCACCGTAGAGGCGGACTTGATTGATTGCTTGTGGAGCCCCGACATTGCGCAGTTCATGAGGACGGTCGGTTGTCAGTACGACGAGTGGCAACTGCGATATGAACGCTTCTGTCACAGCCGAATAGTAGTTTGTTGCCGCCGTTCCACTTGTGCAAATCAATGCGACCGGGCGAATTGTTTCTGACGCACGGGTCAGTCCAAGAGCAAAAAATCCGGCAGATCGTTCATCGACGATGATGTGATGACGAATCTGAGGATGAAGATATGCCGCTACAGCGAGCGGAGTCGAGCGGGATCCTGGGCTGATGACCACGTCTTTTACACCGGACGCAACAAGCCGATTTACCATGGATGCGACCCAATCGGTCAAAACCTTATTCATCTAGGGTGCCTCCTTGATTGTGTAAATCAAACTGCAAAGCTTGTTTGATTGGACTCATTTTTATTTCTGTTTCTTCGAGCTCTTGCTCGAGTGCAGAGTCTTTCACAATCCCACATCCAGCATACAGTGCGACGAATTGGTGTTGAACGAGTGCAGAGCGGATTGCCACGACAAACTCGCCGTCGCCTTCATTGTCTACCCAACCAAACGGAGAACCGTACCACCCGCGGTCGAATCGCTCGATTTCACGAAGCAATCGGACCGATGTCCGCTTCGGAGAGCCGCCGAGTGCTGGCGTTGGATGTAGCGATTCCGCAAGTGACAGCAAGGAAGCATTTGTTTCGAGTGTCGCTTGAATTGGGGTGTGTAGATGGAACACCGAGCGATTTGCCAAAATTTGCGGAGTATCTCGTGTTTGAATCGGTGCAGTATAGGGTGTCAACGCCTGCTTGATGTCTTTCACGACAATTTGATGCTCCTCACGATTTTTTGAATCGTTTAGGAGTTTCTCTTTCGCAATTTCTGCCTCGATCTCGGTTTTCGGACGCTTGATTGTCCCGGCGATGGCAGCAGTGTTCAGTTGCATGCCTTCTTTTTGAATCAATCGTTCAGGAGTCGCCCCAAAGAAACCAGTGTCACGCTTTGGTTGATACAAATAGATGTAACTAGATTCTTGATGATCTGCTAAATGCTTCAAACTTTTTGCGAAGGGGAACGCATCATCGGAACGCTGATAAATTTCTTCGCGGGCAATCACGATTTTTTCAACTCGTTCTTCTTCAATCAACTGTTTAGCCTGTTGGAAACTGGACTTGAAGTGATCGACCCCATCTTTCACTTTTGTATAAGACGGCGTCGCTTCTTCCGTCGGACGAAGTGAACTGAACTGGGCCAACTGATCTGCCAATTGAATCAAATACTGTTCGACCGACTGCTTCGAAGAGACGAGAGTGGCCACTGTCAACGTGTGTCGGTCTTTATAGCGACGGTATAAAAATTTTGGGACGACGAGTGATGCCTCCCCAAAGGCATCCCACATACTTTTTTGTGGTCGCATAAACGTGTCGAATGAAAAACCGGCGAACGCGTGGATTGTCGCATCGACATCTCGTCGGTGAAGACTCCAATCGTATTGAAGTCGCTGAAATCGTTCGGGTCCAGAAGCGCTCAAGACGAGTGCGTCCCCGCAACCGAGCATTTCGAGCGTCCGGTCTGGTGTCATGAAATAATAATGGGACGTATCGGTGTTCTGGATGATTTGAAAAGCATCGAACGCCGAGATTTCCCATGTGTATGATGCGAGGACAGGCCGTTGCCAAGCTCGCGCCCGTTTATGGGCCTGCTCAATTCGCTGTTTTATATGTGTTTGAGTATCTGGCATAAAAGAAAAGCCTCCTCAATCCGATAGAATTCTCACTCTTTAGTGTATCATGAGTTCGCAATACACCTGCCTATGAAATGCTCGGGAAATGATCAAGAATCTAGGATAATGGGCTGGCGTTGACAGATTTTTTCATCGAGACGTAAACTAACGAAGGGAGGGAACGAAATGAAACAGAAATCGAAAGGGGCATATTGGCGAATGATTCGCCCGCATACCCTGACCGCAAGCTTTATTCCGGTCTTGCTCGGGACGTTCATCGTCCTCGATCAAACCGAACTCAAATGGGGACTTTTCCTTGCCATGTTAGTGGCATCTGTCCTTATTCAAATCGCGACGAACTTATTTAACGAGTATTATGACTACAAGCGTGGTCTTGATCATGAGGGGTCCATCGGAATCGGAGGCTCCATCGTACGTGATGGATTTACACCACAGCAAGTATTAGCGATTGCGCTCGGCATGTATACGATTGCGGCACTACTCGGGCTCTACATTGCGGCATCCACAAGCTGGCATTTGCTTTGGATCGGCGCCTTGTCTATGCTTGTCGGCTACTTATATACTGGAGGGCCGCTACCGATTGCCTATACGCCGTTTGGTGAAATTGTCGCTGGGCTATTCATGGGATATGTCATCATCGGGATTGCCGGCTTTATCCAAATCAATACGGTGACTACGGAGTTGCTACTCGTGTCGTTCCCGATGGCCTTATTGATAGGGGCAATCTTACTTGCGAATAACATCCGTGATTTAGATAACGATAAAGAGAATGGCCGAAAAACGATTGCGTGTCTGGTCGGTCATCGACGTGCGGTGTATGTATTGGCAGCGTTCTTTATCGCGGCATTAGTCGGCATCATCGTCGCCGTCATGTTTTATGGCGTCACTCCATGGGTCTTGCTGTCACTCTTTACGGTGCCGGTCATGATCCGGGCGATTCAACGGTTTTGGCAGAAGGCAGAACCGGCCGCGTTGATGCCTGCCATGGCGATGACAGCGAAAGTCAATACGCTGTTCGGGGCGTGGATGGTCGTCGGACTCATCGTTTCAAGATTTGTGTTGTA
Source organism: Exiguobacterium sp. 8H (assembly GCF_902506255.1). Lineage (GTDB taxonomy): Bacteria > Bacillota > Bacilli > Exiguobacteriales > Exiguobacteriaceae > Exiguobacterium > Exiguobacterium profundum. The sequence continues at coordinate 2,783,132 of NZ_LR733429.1, forward strand.
AAAAAGAGGAGGCGTTAACGTGTCAGTCGTAAAAGAAATGCTTGAATTCAATAAACGTTTCGTAGAGGAAAAACAGTACGAACCGTTCGTATCTGATAAATTCCCGGATAAAAAAATCGTCATTTTGACGTGTATGGATACACGTTTGACGGAACTATTACCTCAAGCGCTAGGACTTAAGAACGGAGACGCTAAAATCATTAAAAATGCGGGTGCGGTCTTGTCGCATCCATTCGGTTCGGCCATGCGATCGATTTTGGTCGCACTCTATGCGCTAGGAGCAGAAGAAGTTGTCGTTGTCGGACATTACGATTGTGGGATGGCGGCGATTGAACCGACTGTCGTCATCGAAGAGATGGAGCGTCGTGGAATCGACCCGCAAACGTTGAAGACGCTAAAGTCTTCAGGAATGGATTTGGAGCAGTGGCTACATGGCTTTGATTCAGTTGAAGAGAACGTCGTTCATTCTGTTAACCTGATTAATAACCATCCACTGTTACCACCAGGAACGAATGTACACGGATTCGTGATTGACCCGGCGACGGGACGTCTTGATCCGATTGAAGCATAAGAAAGGAGCGCGTTCAGCTTGAACGTGCTCCTTTTGAATTATCCGTACGTGTTCGTCGGGATGTCGTCAAAGTTATCTTCCTCTTGCTTTTGTTTCGCTTTCTTTTTGTTCTTTTTGAAGTCGCGTTCGTATTCCTGTTCACTCGGTGTCTTGAAGAAGCGCATCCATGTCGCGTTGATTTCAGATCCGATTAAAATAATCATCCCGGTTAATTGTAACCAGAGCAACGTGACGATGATTCCTCCGAGTGAACCGTAAGTCGAGTCGTAACTCCCGAAGTTTGAAACGTATAGGCTGAAACCAAATGAGACGACTTGCCAACCGATGACACCGAAGATGGCACCGGGGATGGTACTTTTCCAAAAGACGTGCTGTTGTGGAGATACTTTATAAAAAATCGAGAGCGTTAAAATGAGGACAACCGTCGTAAGAACGTATCGAAACACGTTGATCATCATTTCTTCGGCTCCGGTGATATTGACGGGTAAATACTCAGTGACGAACGAAATGATTTGAGAACCAAATACGTTCGAAAGAATCAGCAGTAGCATCCCGATTCCAAGGAGAATCGTCAATCCGAGTGCCAACCCTTTTTTCACAAAAAAGTTACGTTCATTGTCTTCACCATAAGCATGAAGGGAGGTCGTGATGAGACGGTCGACCCCTTTTGCGGCGGACCAAATCGCCAAAATCGCACCGAGCGATAAAAGACCGCCTCGCGGTTCGCCGATTGCTTCGAAAATTCCCGTTAAAAACCCGGAAGCTGCGGACCCGGGTGCCAAATCGTTCAATTGATTCTGAAACGAATCTTGTGAGACATCGAAAAAGGACAAGAGCGCCAAAATAAAGATGATTCCAGGAAAAATGGATAAAAACCAAAAGAATGCGAGGGTAGCCCCGTAGTCTTGTACATCATGCTCTTGAAATCGTCGAAATAACTCTTTCCCAAATGAAAGCCAATTCTTTTTTTCCTTCACTTCTGTCATTGCCATTATAAAACCCTCCTGACTCAATCGTTAAAAAACGTTTCCCGATTTCGGCAGGGTGTACACCTGATTACTCCTCCGATAAGGTCAAATCATAAAAGCGTTCCTCATGTGAGGCGAGTTTTTCAGCAAGTGAAGGTGGACGAACGGGGAGATGAGGGAGTGCAGACCGTTTGATCCACATCGGTGTATACGATCCGTTAGTCTGTTCTTCTTGGAACTCTTCACCTGTCCCGGTTCCGAATTCACCACCTGTCATCTTCGCCCAATAATAAGGATTTAACTCATTATTAAACGCAACATGGGCAGCGACTCCTTCTAGTTCTACGTGAACACCGAGTTCTTCAAATGCTTCACGTACGGCTGTTTCTTCTGTTGTATGCCCATATTCGACTCCGCCACCTGGAAAAACATAATAGAGGACGTTTTCTTTCTCGCGACGGATCAAAGCCACTTCATCTTGATCATTCATTAAAATAATCGCGCTTCTTAATTTCGTTCGAACCACTGAGATCGTTCCTTTCGTTCCTGTAATTTTGCACAAAACGCACCGACGATTCGCCGATGCGTTCTATTTATTCTTGCGTAGGTTGTTCTAATGATGTGTACATCTCTTGCGTCAATCCGTTCTCGTGAGAGGCGATGACTTTTCCTGCGACGCGCATGCCCAATCGAAGCGCCTCTTCAATCGAATGTTGTTTCATGAGCTCCGAGATGACAGCGGAGAAGAATGAATCACCCGCCCCTGTTGAGTCGGCGACTTTCACTTTTGTCGTCGGGACGTGACCTTGTTCGTTCGTACGAAGATCGACATATACAGCGCCAAGCTCACTCATCGTGACGATTGTGAGGGGGGCACCTTTCATGGCGAGTACTTCCGCGACGCGAAGGGCATCGTCCACTGTGACGATTGACATGTCGGACAAAATTTCCGCTTCCTCACGACTGCAGATGAATCCTGTGAATCCTTGAAGCAAATGACGGTTTCGTTCGATGACGGATAGATGGCCACAGACACCATAAAGCGGTAAATCCATTTCACGACATAGTTCAATCGTCTCGTTCAAGACGTTGACCGATAAGTCTAAATCGATGGCGACCGCGTCGCTCTCTTCGAAGACCGTATCGATTTGACGTAAAATCGCTTCTTCCATACGGGCTTCGTCTGGTTGTTTCGAAATAGATGTTTGAAGATCGCCGTTGTTGTCCATTACAGCGAGCCACATTCCCATACCATTATCGTCAAGCATGTCGACCCCATCGACGTTTACATTCAAGCAACGTAATTCTTCGAGGACACCGACACCGATTTGGTCGTTCGTGACGGTCGAGACGAAGCGGACATCGTTGCCGAGCACACCTAAGTTTTGAGCAACGTTTCGACCTGTTCCGCCATTGGAGAAAGTGATGTCGCCGACATTTTTCGCATCTTTGTGGAGCGGTGCGAAGGAAGTCCCTTTAATATCGACAAAAACCTTGCCGATGACTGCAATCGTATTCATATCTTGTACCACCTTTAGTCAATCTTTCGATCAGTTTCAGTCTGTAGACACATTGTTTCAATTATAACGAAATCGACATATTGTTTCAATCATCGATTCCATTTTGTCGAATAGATCACTCCCATGATGACGTGAGGAGTCGAAGACCGTTCAAAATAACCAAAATAGTGGAACCTTCATGTCCGACGACCGCGAACGGCATGATGAGTAACTCAAAGATGTTCGTTGCGATCAGAACGAGGATCACACCGAGTGCAAAAACGACGTTCTGTAAGACGATTCGATTTAATTTGCGCGATTGACGAATGGCGTCACTCAATCGGACGAGGTCGTTTTTCATTAAGACGACATCTGCCGTTTCTAGTGCGGCATCCGTTCCTTCGCCCATGGCAATCCCGACGTCGGCTGTCGCAAGGGCAGGCGCATCGTTGATTCCGTCGCCGATCATCCCGATTGTTCCATATTCCTCTCGTAACATCTTGATTTGCGAAACCTTCTCTTCAGGCAAGCATTCGGCGATATAGCGTGTCAATCCAGCTTCGTTCGCAATAGCGCGAGCGGTTGCCTCGTTGTCTCCGGTAATCATGATGGTCGCAATCCCTAAGTCGTTCAGTCGCTTGATTGCTACCTTTGCCTCGGGTCGTAGCGTGTCACGTAAGGCGTAAGCACCGATTGTACGTGTCTCGTCACTGATGAAGACGAGTGTATGACCGGCCTCTTTCAATCGTTCGACATCATTTTTAAAGAAATCACCGCTTCGGTCAGCGAACTTCTGTTTTCCGACCCGATACGTCGTCCCGTCAATCGTTGCTTCAATTCCGGAGCCTGTGATGTCTTTGAAGTGTGTCATTTCCCCGGTATGTTTTCCGGTGTAGGAAACGAGCGCTTCAGCAAGTGGATGCATCGAATGCTCTTCGATCAAACTGACAATTCGGTTGACGTCCTCTTCTTCTAATGAAGGTGAGATGAGCGCTTCTTGCACAATCGGTTTCCCAATTGTGAGTGTCCCGGTCTTGTCAAAAGCAATCGCTTTTAGACGTCCCATATTCTCGATATGAGCACCACCTTTAAAGAGAATCCCGTGTTTTGCAGAAGAGGCGATGGCAGCCAGCGCGGCCGGTGTAATGGCAGCGACGAGTGCGCAAGGGGAGGCGACAACGAGAAGGATCATGCCGCGATAGATGCTCGTTTCAAGAGACCACGACGTGACGAACGGTCCGAGAATGATGATGGCCGCAACAGAGAAGAGCACGATTTGAACATAACGTCCTTCATATCGATCGATGAACTGTGCAGACGGTGATTTCTCTTCTTGTGCTTGTTGGACCATTTGAATGATCTTTTGGAACAGCGTTTCAGTCGCAAGTTTTGTCACTTCGATCGTCAATACTCCGTTCAAGTTGACGCTCGATCCGAACACGTCATCACCGACTTGACGATCGACAGGGACGGATTCGCCTGTGATAGCGGCTTCTTCTACGGAAGCATTGCCTTTTACAATTTTTCCATCGACCGGAATGCGTTCACCAGGACGGACATAAATCCGATCTCCGACACGAAGGTCGTCGATATGAACAACCTCGAGTTCATCAGTGTCTGTTAGACGAGTCGCCTGTTCCGGCTGTAATTCCATTAACGATTCGAGGGCACGTTCATTTTTGTTCATCGTATACGTCTCGAGTGCCCCGGATAAAGCAAAGATGAAGATGAGGATTGCCCCTTCCATCCAGTACCCAATCGAAGCGGCACCGATGGCGGCGATAATCATGAGAAGCTCTACATTCAGCGATTTCGTCTCAATCGTGTCCGAAATCCCTTCTTTCGCTTTTGCGTATCCTCCGATGAAGAAGGCGGATAAGTAAAGTGTGACATGAATCCAAGGCGCTCCGCCTTGTGTTTCGGCGATATAAGCGAGTACAATCAATACACCGCTAATGAGCGCCATGATCAATTCAATATGTTCGTACCAGCTAGCCCGTTTGAAAACGTGGCTTTTTTCGTGCGTAACCGATTGGACGTTCATCGATAATCCCTTCTTTCTAATTGAGAATAAATCTCGATTAAATGATAATGACTGATGATGATTATCATCTTCAATTGGCTTGAAATAAAGAATTTATAGAAGTTTAATCTGAATCCTTTATTTATAATGATTATTATCTAGGTTTATCTTATCACGCTTATCAGTGACTCACAAATAAAAAGATTAAGGAGTTTTTGTGTCATGCAAAATATATTTGAACGCCCTTGGACGGTGGCGTTATTGGCGATTTTCAATACGTTGTTATGGGGGAGTGCGTTCCCATTCATCAAGTTGAGTTATGAGAAGCTTGATATTCAATCGAACGAGTATGGGCAACAACTATTGTTCGCTGGCGAGCGTTTTTTACTCGCAGGGATTCTATTGCTCATCATCAGTCAGACCGTATTGAAACGGTCTGTTCGATTGACACGTGAAAAGGTTAAAGCGTATGCGCATCTCGGTTCATTTTTGACGTTTCTACAATATTTGTTCTTCTATATCGGACTTTCCATTTCGACCGGGGTCCAGGGATCGATCATTGCTGGTTCTACTTCGTTTTTCCAAATGGCTCTCGCTCATTTCCGATATGAAGACGATAAATTGAATCGATTGAAGGGGTTTGCTTTGACGTTTGGTTTTTCCGGAATTGTCATCGCAAACTGGCCGGCGACCGGATCTGAAGTTGGTTTTGGCTTAGGAGAGATTTTACTCATCTTGGCGATGGTATCCGGAGCATTCGGGAACTTGATAGCGAAGGACTACTCGAAGACGTATGATGTTGCCCCGATGACGGCTTGGGCGATGGTGATCGGTTCAGTTGGGTTACTGCTGATCGGCTATCTATTAGACCCGAATGGTGTTTCCATGCCGTACACCGCACAGACGATTGCGTTCCTGTTTTACTTGGCGATGTTGTCAGCGATCGGATTTACATTGTGGAACACGTTAATGAAATACAATCCGGTCAGTCGAATTTCACTCTATATCTTCTTAGTTCCCTTATTTGGAGTCATGTTGTCAGGGATTTTACTCGGTGAAACGATTCCGTGGAATGCGGTGGTCGGACTCGGATTCGTTATTGTTGGCATTTATTTATCTACGTATTTTCAAGGTCGCCGTACGAAAAAACAAACGGATGTCATTTGAAAAAGAGACAGAGTTGACGGAATTGAAATCCCATGACAAAATATATTAAAAATTCTGAATTTTAAAGTTCGAAAATCGGTCTTCGTTTGTAAAGACTTGCGTGCGCAATCATTCAAAGGGAGGAGGAAGAAACAATGACTAGAAATCGAATCGTTCGAAACATTCTCATCTCACGTCAGCCGAAAGATGAGTACGTCAAGTACGTGATGAAGTGCGTGAGTCAAAGTTTAAAAGAACGTCACGGTCCAGTGGCGACCCGCGCCACGAGACAAGGTGACGATATTCAGACGAGATGGCAGTTCGATGACCGTGTCGTAGAAGTGACGCTAAAATCCGATGTACTCGCTTCGCTAGACACTGAACCATTCGCGCTAGATGAAGTGTTCATCCGAGCTTTACAGTTAAACGACGATGAATTGGAACGAGTAGTGGAATAAAACAGAGGCAGGTGGTTCATGGGAACCATCTGCCTCTGTTTATAAGTCGATTGGTTTAGCGGTCGACGTGAAGAGTCGTAGCGCCAGAATACCGAGAATGACGGCATACATAAAGAAATAGATCTCTTTCGGTAAAGACAACCAGAAGGCACCAATCATCGGACCTGATATCGAACCGATGCTGAATGAAATACTGTAGAGCATGTTTCCCGTCGGCAGTAACGAACGGGGAAGCACCTCTGTCATGTGCGCCAAACCGAGTGAATAAGTCGATCCTAGCCCGGCGCCGGCAAGTGCGAATAGGAAGAGTAGACCGATATAGGAATCGACAACAAGATTCGCCAAAGTGAATACGAGTGTACCAAACGTCAGCACGATTTGTAAGATCCGCTTCTTACCGTACAAGTCTGCGAGGCGACCAAGAGGAAGCTGAACGACAATCGACATGACGATGAACGTCGTGATGAGTGTGCTCGTTTCCGTCAAACTCATCCCATTCCGAGACGTAAAAATGGGAAAGTTGGCATTTAAGCTCGCTTCGAGAAACCCATATGTAAAGGCAGGGAGAAGCGTGTATCCCGCACCGACAAGAATCAGGCGAATTCGTCCTTTCGAGTCGGTCTTCACTTTTTCGACCTCCGGAAACTCGTTCTCGACTTTAAAGACGAGCATCAACGAAGCGAGACAGAAGAAGACGATAATGAGGAACGGTAACCAAAACCATAGGTCGACGAGTGGTGCGATCAATGGACCGATGGCAAAACCGAGACTGAAAGACATTCCATAATACGCCATCGCTCGACCGAGACTGCGCTTTTCACTTGCTGAGGTCACCCATACTTGTGACCCGTAGTGTAGAGCCGAGTCGCCGAATCCGATGAAGAAGCGCATCATCGCCCAAACGAGTAAGGACGGCCAAATCGGTAAAGCGAAGGTCGCGACAGCCGTCAATACGATACCGAGGACGATGGTCGGTCGGAATCCATATTTACGGACGAATCGCTCCAGGAGAGGCGCAGAGACGATCACACCGACGTAAAGCATCGTCGCGTTCAGTCCGTTCACCCAGGCCGGGGCCCCATCCCGTTCAATCAACGTGGATAAGAGTGGGATGAGCGCACCTTGAATCAAACCGGAAATAAAGACAATCAATAGTAAAATCATAAAACGAAAACGGAGCATAGGTTCACCTCATGAAGTCAAAGTAAAAAGCCGAGAAGGGTCTCAGCTTTTCGTGTCGTCAATCGGTTGTGGAGAGTGATTCAAATGCAGCAATTCATCATCCCAACTGCCTTGACTAAACATTTCATCATGCTCTACTTTGTCTGAAACGAATGCGGCTGTCAATAAGATGCTCAGTACTCCGCCAAAAATAATGATGGCCATCACGGTAATCATGAGGATATAAATCGCAGTCATCTACACGCACCTCGATTCATTTAATATACAGAACATTTCCCGAATTGAAATATTTAAAACGATGTAGCTTTACGAGACTGGAAATCGACCGTCGGATAATAGGCTTGTTTAACGAGTGCGTTCGGCCCGAGACACTTCACGGCAGGGCAGTGACAAGAGAGTGTAGCGTTCAATTGGCTGTTCGTCCACTTATCATACGCCTCTTGGAATGGTGTGTCATAGACGGTGCCGAGTGAACCGAGTTCATCACCGAAATCGGTCACGATGATCTGTCCGTCAAAGATATTCGTGTTGAGACGGGAACGGCCATCTGGGTCGTTTCGAACGGTCACGTTTTTTGTTTCATGAAGTCGCTTCAACAGAGCACGGTCTTCAGGTAGGTCAGAACATGCATAGAATGGTAACGTCCCGAACAACATCCATACGTTCTCGTCACGGACATCGAGTAAGTCATGGATGGCTTGTCGCGTATCAGCGAGCGATGCTGATTCGAGGGCGCTAGCGAAGTCTGCGGGGTACATTGGGTGCACCTCATGCCTTTGGCAACCGAGCGATACGATTTCTTCATGGATCTCTTTCAAGTGCGGAATCGTTCGTTTGTTGATCATCGTCTCCGCGGACACAATGATTCCTTCAGATGTGAGAGCACGTGCGTTGTCTTTCATCGTCTGGAGCATTTTCAATCGTGCCTCTTCACTTGGTTTCCGGTCCATCATCGCGAATCCGCCTTCAAGGAAATCGGCATCGGTACCCCAGTTATGCGAAATGTGCAAAACGTCCAAGTAAGGGGTAATAAGATGATAGCGAGATAACGGTAGCGTCAAGTTCGAGTTGATTTGCGTACGCGCACCACGTTCTTTCGCATAACGTAACAATGGAACGACATAGTTGCGGACCGATTTCATAGACAGCATCGGTTCACCGCCTGTGATGGAGAAGGCACGCAAATGTTCGATCTCATCCAGTCGTTGAATCAACAGGTCGAGCGGAACTTCTGGTTCTTCTGTTTGGTCTAGCATATAACCGACCGCACAATGTTCGCAGCGCATGTTACACAGCTTCGTTGTAGTGACTTCGACATTGGATAAGACGAGTCGACCGTGTTCGACTTGGTCGAGATAGGCTTCCCAAGGGTCGAAAGTTGGGGAGATGTTTTGCATGTGGATTCCACCTTTTCATCAAGTTACACGAAATAGTATGCTATAATAGCAACTCTTTGTCACGAACCAAAGGAGCGATTACAAGATGGGTAAATCACGAACAGATACTGCCGGAAAGATGAACGTCCTAAAATCGAGAACGGAATTACTCTGTCTATCGGTCAATACGCTAGACGAGCATACGACACCTGAAGATTTACATCGCCTGTTAGCCGACATTGATTCGTTGCGCGCTAAAGTAGTGCGTTACGCCAAAGACCTAGAACAATCGTCTCGAAAGGATGAATCAGATTGAAATTAATTACAGGAGATTTTAAAGATGTCACGGTCGAACGACTTGGCATTAATGGAGAAGGCATTGCGACACTTAATCGCATGGTCATCTTCATTCCGAACTTATTGCCGGGAGAACGAGCCAAAGTCGAAATCACGCGTGTGGAAAAAAACTATGCGGAAGCGCGTGTCGTCAAACGAGATAACGACTCGAAAGACCGCGTCAAAGCACCTTGTCCGATTTACGATGAGTGCGGGGGCTGCCAAATCCAACATATGAGTTCACGTCTGCAGATGGAGTATAAGGAAGAAATCGTTCGAAACGCCTTCCGTCAAAAGACGAAACTAAACGTGGACAAATCGGATATCCGTCCAACAATCGGAATGGAAGATCCATGGTATTACCGGAACAAGTCACAATTCCCACTCGGCACGCGTCGCGGTGAGGTCGTATCGGGTCTCTACAAACCGAACTCGAACCATCTCGTGCCGATCGAGCACTGTATGGTCCAACAACGGGATACGACGAACATCAACAATGCGATTGTCCGTATTTTAAACGAACTTGATATTCCCGTCTACGATGCACGTCGCGACACGGGGTACGCGCGTACAATCGTCGTCCGTTCGGGTTATAACACGAACGATGTTCAAGTCGTTTTGGTCGTCGGACATGAAGATGTCCCTGATTTAGATGAATTGAGCGACCGCATCATGGAATTGCCGAATGTTGTGTCGTTCCATATCAATATCAATGCAAACCGTTCGGGTGTTATTTTCGGTTATCGGACAGTTCACATCGCCGGTCAGGAGAAAATGGATGAACAATTAGACGACGTTCATTATCACTTATCACCACGCGCATTCTTCCAGTTGAATCCGGCACAGACAGAAAAAATGTACCGTGAAGTGGTCGAGGCCGCAGGATTGACAGGTGAAGAACGTGTGATCGATGCGTATGCAGGAGTAGGGTCGATCGGACTTTGGTTAGCCCCATATGCGAAAGAAATCCGTGGAATGGAAGTCGTGCCGGAAGCGGTCGAAGATGCCAATGACCATATGCGTGAAAATGGCTATAACCATGTCACATACGTCGAAGGGCGTGCCGAGCATTGGATTCCACGTTGGGTAAAAGATGGATGGATCCCAGACGTCATCGTAGTCGACCCGCCACGCACAGGGATGGACCATCAATTGATCAATTCCATCATCTCTTCTAAAACGAAGCGAATCGTTTACGTGTCATGTAACCCGCAGACGCTCGCACGTGACGCCGACCAGTTGATGAAAGCGGGATACAAAGTGAATTACGTACAGCCGTATGATATGTTCCCACAGACATCTCATGTCGAGTCGGTCGTCGTATTCGAGAAAAAGAAAAAGAAAAAATATTGACGAGACCGTGAAAAGGCTTGTCACGTAAGCGTTTTCACGATATAGTTCAGATGTCAGACTTCTTTTCAAATATAGAAGTGGAGGAACATCCTATGATCTCACAAGAACGCGTACAAGAACTCGTCCATAAAGCCATCGAAGCGCGCAAACGCGCCTATACACCGTATTCAAAGTTTAAAGTAGGAGCTGTCGTCATCGATACATCAGGAAACGAAATTACAGGATGTAACGTGGAAAACGCCTCGTACGGATTGTCAATGTGTGCCGAACGCACAGCCATTTTTAAAGCCGTGTCAGAAGGTAGTGACGCGATTGAAACGGTCGTCGTCGTCGGTGACACGGAAGGCCCGATTTCACCATGCGGTGCGTGCCGCCAAGTGATTGCTGAATTCGCTGGCGAAGATTTCACGTTGATTCTTGCAAACTTGAACGGTGATACGAAAGTGATGACGAAAGAAGAGATGTTGCCTTACGGATTTTCACCAAAAGATTTAACATAACAAGCTGCGGACGTTTGTCCGCAGCTTGTTTATTTGTCTTTATATTTCTTTTCACTCACTGAGTCATCTTTGGAGTGACGTTTATTCTTTTCATCCTTCACTCGTTCGTTCAATTCCTCTACAGGAATCGGGTCGACGGTTTGCATGCCGTCTTCGTCAAAGATGCTTTCTTTGTCCGTGTCTACCGCGTCCGGATTATCAAACGGACGTTTCGAAGTGGGTCGTTTCTTTTCCATCCAATCGCCTCCTTCCATTAGCCATTCCACTCGTAGAAATGTTGTAAACGTTTTCGATAATGGTTTTGAGATTATAAAATGGTGGAATGAAGAGTGCATAGTGAAGGAGGGGTTAGGATGGATCGGAAAGTGTTGATGGGGATTGTCTTAGGTGTTGCCGGTGCGGCGCTCGTTGCACCAAAAGTGGCGGCACTGCTTTCGCAACGTGAGGAAGAAGATACGTGGCAGAAGATGGATGAACGGGAAAGCGTCGATGCGAATCAAGATGAAGCGGAGCAAGGGCTCACGCAACTTGATTCAAGTCACCGTGCCGAATGGCAGGCGAACGGTTTTCCACAGACGCATGCCGAACGCGAACGACTTGAACGAGAGTCGGTCGAACAATATAAAGGGAAAGACATATGAAAAGGCAGCCATCGCGGCTGCCTATTTACATATCAAATTCATCGTCAGGTAGAAGCGGCAGACCGACAGTGACAGTCGTTCCTTGTCCGACTTCAGAGCTGAAATGAAGGGACCCTTCATGACGCTCGATAATGTGCTTCGCAATGGCCAAACCGAGGCCGGTTCCGCCATCTTTTCGTGTCCGTGATTTATTGACACGATAGAAGCGTTCCGTCAATTTGTCTAAATCTTCTTTCGGGATGCCTCGACCTTCGTCACGTATTTCCGTAATTGCATATTCGGTTTCGGCGAACGTTTTCACATGAATCGTCTTGCCAGCATCCGTATATCGGAGCGCGTTGTCGAGAAGATTGCCGATGACTTGTTCGAGTCGGTCATGGTCACCGAGGATGATCAAGTCGAAGTCTAAATCCGATTCGATTGTCACGCCTTTCGCACGGGCAATCGGTTCAAGACGATAGAGGACGTCTTCAAGTACTTGCGAGTAAACGACCGGTTCTTTCGTCATCGGGTACGAATCGCGCTCTAGCTGGGCGAGATCGAGTAAGTCCGTGACAAGGCGCTGAAGCCGGTTCGTCTCGTTCTCGATGATGTCGTAATATTGCACCCTCGTTTTTTCATCCAATGACTCATCTTGGAGCATCTCGGTATAACCGCGGATGTAAGAGAGTGGCGTGCGAAGTTCGTGACTGACGTTAGCGAGAAACTCTTTACGCTGTTCTTCAACAAGTCCGAGCGATTCCGCCATCGAGTTGAGCGTGTCTGCTAGTTCACCAATTTCGTCATCGTAGACAATCGGAATGCGGTGGGAGAAATCACCTTGCGCATAGACTTGAGAGGCACGCTTCATCTGAATGAGTGGTTGGATGATCGTGTCGATGATCTGTTTACCAAAAATGAGTAAGTTCACAATCATGAGGACGAGTAAAAACGTGATCATGAGCCGAATCGGTTGGAACGGTTCACTGATTTTACTGAGCTCCATATACAAAATGAGTGCATTGTCGAGTTCATCGTCGCGGATGAGAGGAAATGCGGTCATCAAAATGTCGACGTCCTCGGTCGGATGTTTCCGGGTCACCGAGATGGCATAACCGTCCTGCAACCGTTCGAGGTCCTGCTGCCTTAAAAAGGTTTTACCGGAGCCGAGTGTGTCCTCTCGAACGGAGGAGAGGAACACTTTCGTTTCGGTCAATTCGTTCGTGTACGTCATACTATCGGCGAACGCGTCCGAGAAACCGTCGGCCTTATAGATGGTGACAAGTTTCTCACCGCGATTGATGAGCAGTTCTTCTTGCGTTTGAATATAGAACTTGTCGTACAGATAAAACGTCATGATGAGAAACACGAACGCTGAGAAGAGGCTGGCTGTCCAGATGGTAATCCAAATCCGCTTCCTGATCGTGTATCGTTTCATCCGTTTGCCTCGAATTTGTAGCCAATTCCCCAGACTGTCTGAATATAACCGCCCGCCTCGCCGAGTTTCAGGCGAAGCGTCTTAATGTGAGTATCCACCGTGCGAAGGTTTCCATGATACTCGGTCCCCCAAATCTGATCAAGTAATTGTTCACGGGAGAATACTTTTTCGTCGTTCGTGATGAATAGGTAGAGCAAATCAAACTCTTTTCGTGTCAAGTTGACGGTCTTCCCTTTCACACTGACGGCACGTCCTTCGATATCGATTGAGAGGACTCCGATATCAAACGTAGCTTCTTGTTCTTTTGAGAAGCTGTGCGTGCGACGGAGCGTCGCTTCGATTCGTGCGAGTAACTCGCGTGGGCTAAACGGTTTCGTGATGTAATCGTCCGCCCCGATTTTCAGGCCGTGAATGCGGTCGAGCTCTTCTGAGCGTGCCGTCAACAGGATGATGGGGACGTTTGAGAACTCACGGATGCGCATGCAAGCCGTCAATCCATCGAGTTCCGGCATCATCACGTCAAGTAAGACGAGATGGAACGTCTCTTCTTTCAAGCGTTCGATTGCTTCTAGGCCGTTTGAGGCGGTGACCGTCTCATACCCTTCTTTTTCTAAATTCGATACAAGTAAATCACGCATTTGTTCTTCGTCATCGGTCACGAGGATACGAAACATTGATTCTGACATATGCCATTCTCCTTTGCAAAACGGTTAACGGGAGTTGTGATAAATCCCTCATACTTCTATCATACCTATCTCTTCGAATTAGAACAGATTTATTCGGCTCCGACAAGTTCCCTCCATCAAATCCACACAAAAACGCCACAAAAAAGCCAATTCTTTGACAGAATTGGCTCATGCTTCGAGTTGTGCCTCGTATGGCACTTCGTATTCCGGGACGTGTAGGGCATGCAAGTATAGTTGGAAGCTCGACTTGGATACTTCATATAAAACATACTCCACGTCACCTTGGTTGATCTCCGCAAGCAGTTCGGAACGAATCTCGTTCGCGCAAAACGCGTACGGAAGCTTCTCTGCTGCAGCAATCGATCGTTCATTCGATTTACGGATTTTTAAGAACACACTTTCAATATCAAGATCGAAGAACAGTTCTGAGAAGAACGCCTCTTTCGCCACTTGATTATAACCTTTGCCGTGATACGGCTTGCCAAGCCACGTGCCAAGGAATCCATATCCGGATTCGACATCGAACAAGCTAATCGTCCCAATCGGGGTGCCATACTCGTTCGTGATGGTACGTGAGATGATATTTCCTTGCTCTTCTAGCTCGATGACTTGCTTCGTGCTAAATAAAAACTCGTCAAAATGGACCGTCTTTTGACGGACATACGGAAAGACATCTGGGTGTTGCATCAGTTCGAACAACTCCGCGCAGTCGGTGAGCTCACGAAATTTGAGCACCTTTACATTCCTCCTCCTATTTCAGACCGCTGAAGAATAGTCGTAACGAAAGCATACTTCTGGCTTCGCTGTTCGAACCGCCTTGGCTGCTTTATGAAGTTACAAGATAATTTTATATAGTATTTTTAAAAAAGCAAGTAAATTATGCGTAAAAACCCTTATGAAAAATAATGAAAATTACTCGACCTCATGATGGGTTTCAGCACGGTCCGTTTTGTACACGACTTCACCGTTCACAATCGTCATAATCGGCTTCGATAAGTAGTCGAGCGGGAAGTGACTCCAAAGCACCAAATCGGCATCTTTTCCTACTTCAAGAGATCCGATTCGGTCAGCGACACCTAGTGATTCAGCTGGATTGATGGTGATCCCTCGCAACGCGATATCGACAGGAAGTCCTTCACGTGCCGCAAGTCCGGCGCACAAGTTCAAATATTGGACCGGCGTGTACGGATGGTCGGTCGTGATGGAGACGATCATACCATGCTCATGGAGAATGCGATACGTCTCCCATGTCTTGTTCTGGAGCTCGATTTTAGATTTTCGAGTAAACGTCGGTCCGACGGTGACATGTTTCACACCGAGTTCTTGTAGTTTTTCAACGACAAGATGACCTTCTGTACAATGTTCGATACGATAGTCGAGATTGAACTCTTGGGCAAAGCGAACGACAGATAAAATGTCATCGGCGCGGTGGGCATGCACACGAATCGGCATCTCTCGGTCGAGGGCAAGTTGAATCATCTGACTGCCGAACGTTCCGATCGTTTTGGTCGACCCGACGGTACGGAACGCTTCACGAAGCAACCCCATAATCCCCATCCGCGTCAAATCACCGGTTTTCCCCATACTATGAATCCGTTTCGGGTTTTCGCCGAGTGCCATCTTCAATCCGGCATAACGACGGACGATCATGTCGTCAATATAGCGACCGTGTGTTTTGATGACACTGGTCACACCACCGATGACGTTCATACTTCCTGGCATGACCTGAACGGCGGTTACGCCTGCCATCAGCGCTTCTTGAAATCCTTCGTCAAGCGGGTATACCCCGTCAATTGCACGTGCATGAGGCGTCATCGCTTCGACCGTCTCATTGGCGTCGTTTCCGACAGAGCCGGTTCCTTCATCATATAATCCGAGGTGGGTGTGAGCATCGATGAAGCCCGGGAATAAAAAGTTTCCTTCGGCTTCAATGACATGCTCCCCGTCAGTCGGTTCAAGTAAATCGGACATTTCGACGATTTTCCCGTCCCGAACACGGAGGTCTCCGTAAAAATGGGGGGCAGTGATGGGGTAAATATGGGCATTTCGAATTAGTAAGTGACTCACAATTCATTCTCCTTAAACATCTTGTAGTAGTTGTGTTAGAGCCGGTTCCAATGTTTCATAGCGGAAGTCGAAACCATGTTGAAGTGCCTTCGTCGGAACGACTTTCGCTCCTTCTAGGACGATGGCGCTCTTTTCGCCGAGGGCGAGTTGCATCATTGGGGCAGGTGCCGGAATCCAGTGAGGACGATGCATCACGTTCGCAATCGTCTTCCCGAACTCATTCATCGTCACCGGTGTAGGTGCAGTGCCGTTGACGGGTCCTTCAATGGAATCAGTCTCGATGACGTGCACGAACAAGCGGACGAGGTCGTCTAAATGAATCCAAGGAACCCATTGCTCTCCTGATCCAATTTTACCACCGACCCCGAACTGATAGGGGAGTTTCATTAATGGGAAAGCACCGCCATCATTCGATAAGACGACTCCGGTGCGCATCGTCACAAGGCGAACACCTAAATCACGAATGGGCTCTGCTTCTTGTTCCCAGAGGACGCAGACGTTCCCGAGGAAATTAGTCCGTGTCGGCAATGGGGTTTCTTCGGAATACGTGATGGAACGATCTTCACCGTATATACCGATGGCCGAGCCGCTAATGACGACCTGTGGCTTTTGTTTCAACTGTTGAATAATTCGGACGACTTCCTTCGTCCCTTCGATTCGACTTTGAAGGATGGCTTGTTTCTGTTTGTGTGTCCATCGCCCGTCGTTGATTGAGGCGCCGGCCAAATGAATGAACGCATCTGTTCCTTCGAGTTCCTCTTCTGGTTTACTATTCGGTGTCAACCATTCGATAAACGATACCCCGTGATGGCGGGGACGTGGATGACGCGTCAACACGACGACTTGATGTCCGGCGTCGGCGAGTGCACGAACGAGTGGTTGACCGATGAGCCCGGTTCCACCAGTGATTGCGATTTTCATGAAATTCCCTCCGATATCATGTGTTGTTTCTAAAATGGGTATAAGTCAGTATATCCAGATGAATACCCTTTCTTCTAACTTATCAAAAATCCTCTACGTTTCTTGAACGTGATATGTTAGAAACATGGAATGGAGGGGAGTCGTTGTGAAAATTGCAAAGTTCACGACCCAAAAGAAGAACCAAGATCGACTGAACGTCTTCATCGAACGGGAGGGGAAAGAAGAGTTTGCGTTCGCCATCGATGTTGACGTATTCATCAAGTACGGGCTCACAAAAGGGATGGAGCTCGAAGACGATTTTGTGCAAGACGTCCTTGAGGCGGAAGAAGCTCAGAAAGCCTATAAGTTGGCCATCAATTATTTATCGTATCGAATGCGCGCCATTTCAGAGGTAAGGGACTATCTTGTGAAGAAAGAGTTAAGTGAATCTGCTATCAAACATGCCATCACGCGACTAATCGAGCAGCGTTATTTGAATGATGAGGAGTTCGCAAAAGCGTATGTCCAAACGAAATTCAACACAAGTCCAAGTGGACCAATCAAAATCAAACGCGAGCTCGAACAGCTCCGAATCCCAACGGACGTTGTTGAATCCGTATTAGAATCAATCTCACACGAAGATCTCGTCGAGAAGGCTGGAAAGTTCGTGAAAAGGAAACAACTGGAAACAAATCGTCGTTCTGCCACAGAAGTGCAACAAAGAATTCAACAAACCCTGATGCAAAGGGGGTTTACCTTTGATATTATTTCAGAGGCGATTCAAACTTTTTGGGAAGAAGAGGACGAAGATGTCGAGGTTGCGGCATGTCTGAAACAGGCTGAGAAGTTGAGTCGGAAGTTCAGCGGATACGACGCGTTCGAACGCAAACAGCGCATGAAGATGCAGCTTCGGCGCAAAGGATTTCCGTATGATGTGATTGAACGTACGTTAGATCGAATCGCTGAAGAAGAATCGTGATGGGACATCTGTTTACGGTAGGGGAAAACACGAAAAGGTGGGTCTACATTGACGATTTTAGAATGGATTACAGCACTGACACCGATTGTGGCCGTGCTCATCTTATTGGTCATTATGCGTTTACCTGCATCGGTAGCCATGCCCTTGTCACTTGTGACGACGGCGATTTTAGCGTTCTTCGTCTGGCAATTGGATGCGACACGAATTATGGCGGCGACATTACAAGGACTCGTCATCGCCGTCACGACAGTATGGATTGTCTACGGGGCAATCGGAATGATGAATACGATGAAAGAAGGGGGCGGGATGAACGCAATTCGTTCCGGATTCGTCAACATCACACCTGACCCGCGTATTCAAGTTTTGATTGTCGGATGGTTATTCGTTTCATTTATTGAAGGCGCATCTGGATTCGGGACGCCTGCAACGGTTGCAGCACCGCTCTTGATCGCACTCGGGTTTCCACCGATTGCCGCCGTTGTCATCGCACTATCTGCAGACGTGTCGGCTGTGACATTTGGTGCGGTCGGGACACCTGCACTCATCGGGATCGGGAACGGTCTATCTTTAGATGTGAACCAACCTGAATCGATTGCCTTCTTGACAGAGGTCGTCTTGCAGACGGTGTTGATCGATATGGTGGTCGGCCTATTCATCCCGTTCATTTTGATTTTGATGTTGACGCGGTTCTTCAGTAAAGAGAAGTCGATAAAACCCGCACTTGAGGTATTTCCGATTGCGATTGTGGCGGCGTTGTTATACAGCGTACCTGCGTACATTTGGACACTCATCCTCGGATTTGAGTTCGGTGGCATGCTCGGTGGTTTAACCGGTCTGGTCATCCTCGTGGCCATGGCTCGTAAAGGAATTCTCATGCCGAAACGCGTCTGGACGTTTGATGGATATGTGGATGAGCTAGAACCATCTGCTGAAAAAGTGACGCTCAAATCAACCACGCGAGAATTGCCTCAGTGGAAGGCGTGGGCACCTTATCTTATTTTGACGATTTTCTTAGTGCTCACCCGTACCGTACCATTTTTAAACGAACTCTCTCGCAGTGTCCGAATCAATCTCCCGGACATTCTTGGGGTAGAAGGAGTTTCGACGTCTTGGGAACCGTTCTATTCACCAGGTTTTATGTTTATCCTGACGATTATTGCGACATTCTTCTTACACAACATGAGTTGGTCACAAGTGACATCGGTGTTTAAGGCGACGACACTTGGAGTCGTCGGAACGGCCATCACGTTAGCGGCGTCGGTTCCAATGGTTCGTATATTCATCCACTCTGAAAATGGCGGTGCCGGACTCGCTTCGATGCCGGTCGAGCTTGCGACGGCAGCTGCTGATACGTTCGGTGGGGTGTGGCCACTTGTCGCACCGTGGATTGGGGCCCTTGGTGCCTTCGTTTCAGGTTCGGCGACGTTTTCCAATATGATGTTCTCGAGTTTGACGACAAACGTTGCGGAGTCGGTTGGACTTGATAACACGCTCGCTTTATCGATGCAGATGGCGGGAGCGAACGCAGGAAACATGATCTGTGTGTTGAACGTCGTAGCGGTCGCATCGGTTGCTGGATTACTCGGCAAGGAAGGGACCATCATCCGTTACACGCTCATGCCGATGATTTATTACGTGACGGCGACGGGGGTCATTGGTCTCATTTTAGGCATGTTTTTCTTAAACTAAATCAAGTTACAGTTTTTTTACAGAATAATGTTGACAATTTTCAGAACAGTCTGCTAAGGTTTGAGTAGATTTTAAAACTATGAAACGAGAGGAGCCAGAATGATGAACAACATTGCACTCACAAACACACTCAAAACATCATATGGCTACTCGTATTTAACTGCGTGACATTGGCAGCTGGATAGGGGTAGTGTCCTTTCCCTGACCATGCAAAAGACTGAAGACTACTTCAAGCGCGCTTCATTTGATTGGTTGCACAATCAGGTGGAGTGCGCTTTTTTGCGTGCTTGGATGGGTGAGGCGGAAGGGGGAAATCAGTCATGAAACTGATTAAGCAATTGGATTGGTTTATTAAAAGACAGAAACGAACGTATGTGATTGCAATCATTTTACTGATCATCACAGGGGTTGTAGATATGCTGCCGCCTTGGATTATTGGTCAGGCGATCGATGCGATTCGTGAAGGAAGTTTGACGACAGAGCGATTGATTCTGATTGTATCGTCGCTACTCGGCATTATGGTGTTATCTTACGTGATGTCGTACTTGTGGATTGCCCGACTCTTCGGGACAGCCTTTTTACTTGAAAAGAAATTGAGAGGTCGCTTCTTTGGTCACCTCCTCAAACAAACACCGCGCTTCTATCAACAACATCGCACAGGTGACTTGATGGCACTTGCGACGAATGACTTAAAAGCGGTGGAGCGGACAGCGGGATTTGGGGTCATGACATTAGTCGACTCGTTCAACATGACGCTCATCGCCTTGACGATTATGGGCGTGTTCATCGATTGGAAGTTGACGCTCGCAGCACTTTTGCCAATGCCGATTCTCGCCTGGTCGATGAATAAACTTGGGAGTCAGATTCATACACGTTTCACGGCAGCCCAAGATTCGTTCGGCGTGATGAACGACCAAGTCGTTGAATCCATCTCTGGTCTTCGGGTCGTCCGCTCCTTCGTCCAAGAAGAGGCGGATACGAAAAAATTTGATGACATCACGGATGACGTGATGGCGAAAAACATGCATGTCGCTAAAATTGACGTCTTGTTTGAGCCGGTTATCAAATTACTCGTTGGACTCAGCTATTTGATCGGACTCTCGTTCGGGACGTATCTCGTCTTTACGAACGACATCACGCTCGGTCAACTCGTTTCCTTCAACATTTATTTAGGGATGTTGATTTGGCCGATGTATGCCTTCGGGGAACTCATCAACGTCGTCCAACGAGGAACGGCGAGCTTGGAACGGATTGAGACAACGATGAATGAGGTACCGGACGTTTCGTCAACCGGAACGGTTCACATCGATGTACCAGAGAAAATCACCTTCAAATCGCTCTCATTCCGTTATCCAAACTCGAATCGGGAGTCGTTAGAAGACATCGTCCTGCACGTCTCGCGTGGTGAGACGATTGGGATTGTCGGACCGACTGGAGCTGGGAAGACGACGTTGTTACGTCAATTGCTCCGGGAGTATCCGATTGACGATTCCCTTCTCGTGAACGGGGTGCCGATTTCGGACATTAAACTTGAAACGGTCCGTGGCTGGAGTGGGTATGTGTCACAAGAGCACCTCCTATTCTCGAAAACGGTGCGTGATAACATTCGTTTCGGAGTCGATGATGTCTCGGATGAAGCACTCGACAGAGCCATTCACCTCGCGGCGTTCGATACAGACATCGAACACTTGGAGAACGGTCTCGATACCGTCGTTGGGGAGCAAGGGGTCATGCTGTCAGGTGGACAAAAACAACGATTATCGATTGCACGTGCTTTACTGAAAAATCCTGAGATTCTGCTTCTTGACGATTCGCTCTCAGCGGTCGATGCGAAGACGGAATCACGCATAATCGATTCGGTCCGCACGAGCCGTGAGGCGAAGACGACCTTTATCGTGGCGCACCGTCTTTCTGCGGTGGCACATGCCGACCAAATTCTCGTCCTTCAAGACGGACGAGTCACCGAGCGCGGCACCCACGACCAACTGATGGAACGACACGGTTGGTACTATGAACAATTTATTCGACAAGGAGAGACGGAGTAATCCGGGAAAGGGGGAATCTCTCATGATCGATCAATATGAATTAGATCCGGTCCGCCGGAAGAAGACGATCCGCTCACTCGTTGGTTATGCCAAGCAAGTGAAGCGCTCCATCTTCCTCGGACTGACATTACTCTTTTTAGCGGTCGGTGCAGAACTTGCCGGGCCGTATATCGCCAAAATCATTATCGATGAGCATATCGTCGCCATCGAACGTGACTGGGTTCAAGTCGAATCCGGCGGTAGTGTTTCCTTTAATGGAGATTCTTATGAGAAAGAAACGAGACTAGATGGCCAAGAGGTGATTCAGCCGGTCTCGATCGTACAAACGACCGATGGTTACTATCTCGTACCTGATGTGGTTATAAGCGGAGGCGTTCGTGAAGTCGAAGGCGACGTGCTGACGATTTCAAGAGGAGACGAGACGGCGACATATGACAATATTGCCGCGCTCTCGTCGACCGACGTGTTCCAGTTCTATCAGACGGATTTACGAGCTGTCCTTCTCTTATCGGGATTGTACGTCGTCCTGTTACTATTTGCGGCCGGATTGAACTGGGGACAACAGATGCTCCTACAACGATCAGCGCATAAAATCGTAAAGACGATGCGTCTTGACGTGATGAAGCATCTTCAAACGATTCCGGTACGTTATTTTGACCAGACACCAATCGGGAAGATTGTCAGTCGTGTCACGAATGATACAGAGACGATTCGCGACCTGTATTTAGGAGTGCTCGCTCGTGTCTTCCAAAGTGTCGTCATGATGATTGGGGTACTCATTGCGATGTTCTTCCTAGACGTGCGTCTAGGGCTCGTCTCGCTCATTATCATCCCGGTCGTCATCGTCTGGATCAAGTTGTTCCAACGTTTCTCGACAAAAAATAACTTCCGTGTCCGCGCACTCGTCGCGGATATGAACGCGCAGTTGAACGAGAGCATTCAAACGATGCCAATCATTCAATCATACGTCCGCGAAAATCTCGTTTATGACGAGTTCAATGAGAAGAACAGCGACAACTTCCAAACGAGACGAAAGTTGTTGAAATTGGATGCGTTGATGAGCCACAATCTCGTCAACTTCTTCCGAAACATGGCGCTCGCCTTGCTCATCTGGTTTGTCGGGGCACAAACGCTTGGTACGGGAAGTGTCTTAACACTCGGGATTCTGTACGCGTATATCGACTATGTTTCGCGGATCTTTGAGCCGGTGACACAGATCATGAACCAATTGTCACCACTCCAACAAGCGCTTGTCTCGGCCGACCGGATGTTCCAACTGCTCGACGAGAAAGGGGAACCGGTCTCATCAGAACGTCTTCCACGCTTTAAAGGGGATGTCGTCTTTGATGACGTGACCTTCAGTTATGAAGCAGGGAAACCGGTGTTGCAACAGATTGAAATACACGCAGCTCCTGGTGAGACGGTCGCACTCGTTGGGCATACCGGAAGCGGGAAGAGTTCAATCATGAACTTGCTCATGCGTTTCTATGACCCCTCGGCCGGAGTCCTTCGAATCGATGGCATGGACGTGACTAAACTACCGACGCAGGCGGTACGAGACCATCTCGGGATCGTCTTACAAGACCCGTTCCTATTCACTGGAACGATTCGGACGAACGTCACGCTTGGAGATGAGACGATTACGGACGAACAGGTATGGAAAGCACTCACAGCCGTCGGGGCAGACCGCTTCGTGAAGCAGCTACCGCAAGGCATCGATGAGCCGGTGATCGAGCGTGGAGCTTCACTCTCGAGTGGAGAACGACAGCTGGTCAGTTTCGCACGCGCCCTCGTCTTTGACCCGGCCATCCTCGTCCTCGATGAAGCGACAGCGAGCGTCGACTCGGAGACGGAGGCATTGATTCAGGACGCGCTCAAGACACTCACGTACGGTCGGACGACATTTGTCATCGCGCACCGACTCTCGACGATTCGGGAAGCGGACCAGATTCTCGTTCTCGACCACGGGCGAATCATTGAGCGAGGCAATCACCAGTCACTCATCGAGTATGGTGGTGTCTACGCCCGAATGCATGAATTACAGAGTAAACAACAAGCCATCAGTTAAGGAGGTCACATGGAAATCAAGGGGAAATATAACCGCGCCAAAGTGTTTAACGAACGAATCGATGATATGACGCGGAATCAAATTGAAACATTGCTCGACCAACCGTTCACACAAGGGGCATCGATTCGGATCATGCCGGACATGCATGCGGGGAAAGGATCGGTCGTTGGAACAACGATGACGATTCAAGACAAAGTCGTGCCAAACCTGGTCGGTGTCGATTTAGGGTGTGGGATGCTTTGTACGGAGATCAAAGCCAAGCGGATCGATTTTCAACGACTCGATGACCTCATTCGTGAACTCGTACCGAGCGGGATGAACATTCGGGAGAAGGTTCATCCATACGCATCTGAACTTCCATTAGAAGAGGTGCGAGCGCCGTATAAACTCGACCGAGCCTTGCGCTCGGTCGGGTCGCTCGGCTCGGGGAACCACTTTATTGAAGTGAACCGAGATGACTCGGGACGTACGTTTCTTGTCATTCATTCCGGTTCGCGCCATCTTGGGGTGCAGATTGCCGATCACTATCAGGAGCGAGCGATTCAACACATGATGGAAACACATGATGTAAAAGAAGAAATTGAGCGTTTGAAAGCCTTAGGTCGACAACAAGAAATCTCGGCTTATCTGGAAACAGAGCGGGCGTCACGGAAACCATTTCGAGACCTGGCTTATGTGGAGGGAGCGGATATGGACGATTACATGCATGACGTGCGCATCGCTCAACAATACGCGGCGGCGAACCGTCGTGCGATGACTGATGTAATCGTCGAAGCGATGAATTGGAACATCGTCGATCAATTCGACACCGTCCATAACTATATCGATCATGATGCGATGATCCTGCGAAAAGGGGCCATCTCCGCTCAAGAAGGAGAGCGAGTCATCATTCCGATGAACATGCGAGACGGTTCGCTCATCTGTACGGGGAAAGGGAATCCAGACTGGAACTTCTCGGGTCCACACGGCGCAGGTCGGATCATGTCTCGGTCGGCCGCGCGGAAACGCGTCGATTTCAAAGAATTCAAACGTTCGATGGAAGGTGTCTGGTCGACATCAGTTCGCCCATCGACAATCGATGAATCACCATTTGTGTATAAGTCGATGAAAGAAATTGTTCGTTATATCGAACCGGCCGTTCAAATCGATCAAATCATCAAGCCACTTTACAACTTCAAGGCGAACTGAGTCACGTACTCAGTCTCGTCTTTTTCTTTTTTCGTAAAATCTGATACGCTTACATCGAGGTGAACGATGTGGAAAAGCGGTTAAGTGACTTATCGAAATATGAGTTAGAGCAAGAGATTCAAGCATTACATGAACGGAAACGAAAGGCTGAACAGATGGGCATGGTCAGCGAAATTGAAGTCGTCCTTCGACGGATTGCGATTGCCGAAAGCTATTTGATTGACCCATCATCGTTTCGTCCAGGTGAAACATATGTCGTCAATTACAATGACCGTCCGTTTCGCTTGAAATTCGTCAACGGCGTCATGGGCTGGGGGACGTTTGAAGGCGAGATGACAGAACGGGCCATCCCGCTCTCAGAATTGTCGGAGGTGAAGCGATGAACCGGAACGAACAATATGAACGGCTTGCGGTCATTCTAAAAGAGAAAAATGACGTCTTGAACGATTCAGAAGCGGTGACGTGGGTCGAAGTGTTATGGGAAGATTTTGAGACCTCACTTGCCAAGGCGGGCGAACCGTATCCGGGAGAGGCAAAGGCTTTCCAATACGTCATTCAACAGATCGATGCATATGGGGCACAGCTCCATTTGTTCCAAACGAAAAACGAAAAGTTCAAGCATTTGATGTCTAAACGGAACTTACACTGAGTCACGTCCTTAGGGCGTGACTTTTTTATTGCAATTCTTCAACAATTCGTTATAATGAAGGTCGCTAATAGTTTGTTTTAAAGTATAGTATAAATAAACTTTCTTTAGTTGAACTCATGTTTCACTAAACAAGAAGGAGGCGTTCAGTCGTTGGAAGTAGGTCAAAACATTAAGCGGCTCCGGATCAAAAAAGGGTTGACCCAAGAGGAGCTGGCGGAACGTACCGATTTGAGTAAAGGCTATATTTCTCAAATCGAGCGGGATTTAAGCTCTCCCTCACTAGAAACGTTATTCGATTTATTGAATGTCCTCGGGAGTTCCCCGAAAGAGTTTTTTGATGAAGACTTGAATCAAAAAGTGGTGTACACCGTTGACGATCGCACCATCTATACGGATGAAGAACGCAAATATCGGACAGAATGGCTCATCCCGGAATCGAATGAAAAAGAGATGGAGCCAATCCTTGTCACATTTTTCAAACATGGAGAGTTCAAACAATATGAGCCTTCGCGTTCGGAGACGCTCGTATACATCTTGTCCGGTAAAATCGCCTTGAAATTAGGGAACCACACATATTTTGCCAAGACAGGGGAAACCCTTTATTATGTCGCCTCGGATTCGCATCAACTCGTCAACGATAACGATGGAGAGAGTGAATGTCTCATCGTCGCGACCCATTCATATTTATAAGTCAACAGAGGAGGAAACAGCATGAATGCAGAGACAATTATTCGCTTTGACCACGTGTCAAAGCGTTACGACGACACAGTCGTCCTTGAAGATATTAGTTTTGAGATTGAGCGTGGGAAGTTTTATACGCTTCTCGGTCCATCGGGATGTGGGAAGACGACGATTTTGCGTCTCATCGCCGGATTTACCGATGCGACCGAAGGAGGTATTCACTTCAGCGGGAAACGAATCAACGATGTGCCGGCTAATAAACGACAAGTGAATACCGTGTTCCAAGATTATGCGCTGTTTCCTCATTTAAACGTATTTGAGAATGTGGCATTCGGTCTCCGGATTAAAAAATTGAAAGAAGCAGATGTGAAAGCGAAAGTGGAGCAGGCTCTCAAGTTTGTTAACTTAGAAGGATACGGCTCGCGCGAAATCGATGAGATGTCAGGTGGACAGCGCCAACGTGTCGCCATCGCCCGCGCAATCGTAAATGAGCCGGAGGTCATTCTCCTTGATGAACCGCTCTCTGCCTTAGACTTGAAACTTCGTACGGAGATGCAATATGAACTTCGTGAGTTACAGCAACGTCTTGGCATTACCTTTATTTTCGTCACACACGACCAAGAAGAGGCGCTCGCCATGTCGGATGAGATTTTCGTCATGAACAACGGGAAAATTGTTCAGAGTGGGACACCGACTGATATTTATGATGAACCGATCAACCGTTTCGTTGCAGACTTTATCGGTGAATCCAATATCGTGCCGGGTGTCATGCCGGAAGACAATGTCGTCACGTTTGCTGGTAAAACGTTTGACTGTGTCGACCAAGGATTTGATCGCAATGAAAAAGTTGAGGTCATCATTCGTCCGGAAGACTTAGAGATGACATCGGTCGATGCAGCGAAACTTGTTGTCGACGTTGATTCTCAATTGTTCCGAGGTGTCCACTACGAGATTTGCTGTTATGACCAAGAAGGAAACGAATGGCTCGTCCACTCGACGAAGAAATCAATCGTCGGATCAAAAATCGGATTGACGTTTGACGAAGAAGCGATTCACGTCATGCGACTAGGTGAAACAGAAGAAGAATTTGACCGTCGTCTCGAATCCTACGAGGAGGTCCCTCATGAATCAAACTAATCAGACCGCAAAGACGGTATATTTGACGACCTATTGGATTTGGATCGCCTTGTTCGTCATCGCACCACTCGTCCTCGTCGTCTATTATTCCTTTTTTGATATCGATGGGAATTTGAGTTTAGAAAACTATCAGACGTTCTTCACGTCGACGTATTTGTCGATGACGCTCTCGTCGTTCTGGTATGCGTTTCTCATTACGTTCTTCTCGTTACTCGTCGGGTATCCGACGGCATACTTGTTGACGAAGACGAAGCATAAACAGCTTTGGCTCTTACTCATCTTGCTGCCGTCATGGATTAACTTGTTGTTAAAGGCGTATGCGTTCCTTGGAATTTTTGGGACGTACGGGATTACGAATCAATTTTTAGAAGCCATCGGTATTGGGACGAAACAGATTCTATTCACCGATTTCAGTTTCGTCTTTGTTTCGGTATACATCTTCATCCCGTTCATGATTTTGCCGATTTACAACGCCATTGAGAAGTTACCGCCATCACTCGTCTACGCATCCCGTGATTTAGGTGCATCGAACTGGACGACATTCCGACGTGTCATCTTCCCGTTGACGCTTGACGGCGTCAAGTCAGGGATTCAAATCGTCTTTATTCCGGCATTATCGCTCTTCATGATCACCCGACTCATCGCCGGGAACCGGGTCATCACACTCGGTACAGCGATTGAACAACAATTCCTTGTCACACAAAACTGGGGGATGGGCTCGACGATTGCCGTCTTCCTCATCTTGGCGATGGTTCTTGTCATGGTCGTCACACGTGACTGGGGTGCGAAAGGAGCGGTTCGTCGATGAAACGTAAACGATTCAAATTATCAAATCTATACTTGGCGGCCGTGTTCTTCATCTTGTATGCGCCAATTCTATATTTGGTCTTCTACTCGTTCAACAGTGGCGGAACGATGAGTAACTTCGAAGGGTTCACCCTCGAATGGTACAAGTCGCTCTTCACGGACACGAGACTTCTCGTCATCGTCTTGAATACAATCGTCATCGCGCTGCTCTCGGCGACGATTTCGACCGTGCTCGGTGTCATCGGGGCACTCGCCATCTATACGGCGAAACAAAAGTATACGAAGACATCCCTCTTATCATTGAACAATGTCTTGATCGTTAGCCCGGACGTCATCATCGGGGCGTCCTTCTTGATTCTCTTTACGATGCTTGGGATTCAGTTAGGCTTTTATTCGGTCCTCTTGTCGCACATCGCTTTCTCGGTTCCGATTGTCGTCATCTTGGTGTTGCCAAAACTCCAAGAGATGAGTCCGACGTTGATTGATGCGTCACGTGACCTTGGTGCCAGTACGTGGGATGTATTGACGAAAGTCATTCTGCCATATATCACGCCAGGGGTATTTGCCGGTTTCTTCACGGCACTCACCTATTCGTTAGATGATTTTGCTGTTACATTCTTTGTGACAGGGAACGGCTTCACGACGCTCGCCGTAGAAGTTTATTCGCGGGCACGTCAAGGCATCTCGCTTGAAATCAATGCGTTGTCTGCGATTCTATTCGTCTTCACGCTCATCCTTGTCATCGGATATTATGTGTTGGCGCAACGAGGATCAAAGGAGGTTAGACGATGAAAAAACTAGTCATCATGTTGGCGATCCCATTAATCGTCAGTTTCGGTCTCCTTCTTTGGATTCAGCAACTGAATGCTGCGCAAGGATTCGGCGGCGACAACACACTGGTCGTCTACAACTGGGGAGACTATATCGATGAAGAATTGATTGGTGAGTTCGAAGAGCAGAGCGGGTTGAAGGTCGTTTATCAAACGTTCGACTCGAACGAAGCGATGCTCACGAAAATTGAGCAAGGCGGGACGGCCTTTGATGTCGCCGTTCCATCCGATTATGCGATCAGTAAGATGAGAGAGGAGAATCTTCTTCTCCCAATCGATTACGATAAACTCGAAAACTTTGATAATATCGATCCGCGCTTCCTCGATAAATCATTCGACCCGGGTAACAAGTACTCGGTTCCTTATTTCTGGGGCACGGTCGGGATCGTCTACAATCCTGAACTAGTCGATGGTGAGATCACTTCATGGAACGACCTGTGGGAAATGCCGCTCGAGAACGACATTCTCCTTGCGGACGGGACACGTGAAGTGATGGGCTTCGGCCTGAACTCGCTTGGTTACTCCCTCAATACGACGAATAAAGATGAGTTGATTGAGGCGGAGCAAAAGTTGGAAACGCTTTGGCCGAACATCAAAGCCATCGTCGGAGACGAAATCAAAATGCTGATGGCGAACCGTGAGGCAGCGGCAGCCGTCGTCTGGTCCGGAGATGCGTCGGAAATCATGTATGAGAACGAAGAACTGACGTATGTCATTCCGGAAGAAGGCACGAATCTCTGGTTTGATAACCTCGTCATCCCAAGTACGGCACAAAACGTGGACGGGGCACATCAGTTCATCGACTTTATGTTAGATGCTGAGATTGCGGCACGTAACACGGATTATGTCGGATACTCGACACCGAACGAAGCGGCTCTCGAATTCTTGGATGAAGAAGTCACATCGGATGAACGGTTCTACCCGTCTCGTGAAGTGACGCAGGACCTTGAAGTGTATGAAAACCTAGGGAAGCGCATGAACGCTTACTATAACGAATTGTATTTACGCTTTAAAATGCAGAGTAAATGACGAAACATCCCCGCGCTCATCATGAGTACGGGGATGTTTGTTTACTGCTTGATCGTCGACTTGATGTCTTCGATATGTTTCAAAGCGACAGTCGTGTCGACTTGTGTGAAGGAGTGTAAGATTTCGTATAGTCGGACTTGCTCATCGAGATCGAAAACAAAGTTTTGGTAGGTGATCAGCTCTTTGATCCACTGTTGGCGATTGAGCACAGGGACCTCGGCAGATTCGATTTGTTTGAGCGTCGAACGATTGCTGAACACAATCCATGAGTGGAGATGGGTTCGGTCCACTCCAAGCACTTGCTCGATGGCTTTGAGATGCAATTCATTTTGCTTGATTGGATTGAAGAAGCGGTGTTTTTTACGGCGGGGGAGTGTCTGCGTCCAGTATTGGTCACGTGCCCGACCGAATATCCAACCGCTATAGTTTTTGGACTCGATGACATGTACCCCGGATTGGTTGATTAAAATGACATCGATCTCAGTGGTTCGATCTTTTTTAGAAGGATGGGGGAGATACAGGTTTGTCAGAATCAACGGTTGAAAGAACTTTGACTCAATCTCCGCCACACATAGGTACTCTCCGAATAGACCGGTGTCTTGAACCACTTTGAAGTAAGAATGTCGAGTTTGTTGAGAATATTGACTGTTTTTATAACGCTTGACCTTATAGATGATGATGAGTGTGAGGACGAGAAATATGGGTGCGAATATGCTAATCAAGGTGACGAAAATACCTTCGAACAATTCTGTTAGTAGTGAAGCCATCAAATCCCTCCCTTTGTATCCACTATACAAGAAGCGAGATGATTCATATGTATATTTTTTACAATCGAGGATAATCGTTTTTTACATCATAAAGGACCCATCGAAATGGGTCCTTTTGCTTAGGTTTCATGCTTCAGCGCCTCACGCTCTTCTTCTGTAAAGACTCGAGAACGTCCTAAAAATCGTTTCCCTTCGACACCTTCAAGGGAAAACATACCACCTCGACCATCGACCACATCGATGATCAGTTGTGTATGTTTCCAATAATCATATTGTTTCTCATGGATATAAAATGGCGTCTCGCCGATTTCACCGAGAAGAACATCGTGGTCGCCCACCATGAACTCGTCACGTGGGAAACACATGGGAGAGCTCCCGTCACAACATCCTCCTGACTGATGAAAGAGGAGGGGACCGTGTTTTGATTTGAGACGTTCGATGAGTTCGAGCGCGGCGGGGGTGGCCTCGACTCGTCTCACCATCTTAGAAGAACCCGAGTTTTTGTTCGCTGTAGCTGACGAGCATGTTTTTCGTACGTTGATAATGACCGAGCATCATCTTATGGTTCTCACGACCGATTCCGGACATTTTGTAACCACCGAATGCAGCATGTGCCGGATAGGAGTGGTAACAGTTGATCCAGACACGTCCTGCTTGAATTTCACGACCGAAGCGGTATGCACGGTTCATGTCTCGTGTCCACACGCCTGCCCCGAGTCCGTAAAGGGTATCGTTCGCGATGGCGAGTGCTTCCGCATCATCTTTGAATGTCGTCACGGATAAGACCGGTCCGAAAATCTCTTCTTGGAAGATTCGCATCTTGTTATGACCTTTGAAGATGGTCGGTTGAATGTAATACCCATCCGCGAGCTCTCCGTCCATCATGTTGCGCTCTCCACCGATTAGACACTCTGCGCCCTCTTCTTTCCCGATTTGGAGATAAGACAGGATTTTTTCCATCTGTTCGTTCGACGCTTGTGCACCCATCATGACATCGGCATCGAGTGGGTTACCGAGCTTGATTGCTTTGACGCGTTCTAGCACGCGTTCCATGAACTTGTCATAAATCGACTCTTGAATCAAGGCGCGAGATGGGCATGTACAGACTTCCCCTTGATTCAAGGCAAACATGACGAGACCTTCGATTGCTTTGTCGAAGAAATCGTCATCCGCTTCCATGATGTCGGCAAAGAAGATATTTGGTGACTTTCCACCGAGCTCAAGCGTGACAGGGATGATGTTTTGAGAAGCGTACTGCATAATGAGGCGACCTGTCGTCGTCTCACCGGTGAAGGCGACTTTATCGACACGGTCACTCGATGCGAGTGGTTTTCCTGCCTCGAGACCGAAACCGTTCACGATATTGATGACACCAGGTGGTAATAAATCTTCGATGAGTTCCATGAGAACCATGATTGAAGAAGGTGTTTGTTCTGCCGGCTTTAAGACGACACAGTTTCCGGCAGCGAGTGCCGGTGCGAGTTTCCAGACCGCCATCAAAATCGGGAAGTTCCATGGAATGATTTGAGCGACGACGCCGAGTGGCTCATGGAAATGATAAGCGACTGTATCGTGGTCGAGTTCACTGATGCCGCCTTCTTGTGAGCGGATGACCCCTGCGAAGTAACGGAAGTGGTCGATGGCGAGCGGAAGGTCAGCGTTGAGCGTTTCCCGAACTGCCTTCCCATTTTCCCATGTTTCCGCATAGGCGAGCATTTCAAGGTTCTCTTCCATGCGGTCTGCAATTTTATTCAAGATGACAGAACGTTTCGTGACAGACGTTTTGCCCCAATCCTCTTTGGCTGCATGAGCGGCATCCAAAGCAAGTTCAATATCCTCTTTCGTTGAGCGGGCGACTTCACATAATACTTTCCCATTTACAGGAGATGTGTTTTCAAAGTATTCTCCACCAGCCGGTGCGGTCCACTTTCCGTTAATGTAGTTCTCATAACGGTCTTTAAACTGTACTTTCGTTCCTGCTGAGTTCGGTACTTCATAAATCATGATCGTTCCTCCCTTTTCATACGAGATAGAGGAGTTATGTATGCGCTTACATTTTTCAGTAAGCGAACGACTCCCTTTTTTCATCGTAACGGTATGATGTGATAAAAGTCAAAATTTTTCGACAATAATTTGTCAATCTTTTGTAAAAACGTTTTGAACTCAAGATTTGTGGAAATGACTAGATTGTACACATTAATTTATCCATAAGGAGTGAGTCACGATGGCTAAGACATATCAAATTGACCCGGCGCATAGTTCGATCACGTTCACGGTCAAGCACATGATGATTTCCAAGGTGAAGGGCGAATTCGAAGAATTTGATATTAAGGCGAACGGTGAGCCGAGCGATCTAGCGAATGCGAGTGTGAAAGTGACGATTCAGGCAGCATCGATTGACACCAATAACACAGATCGGGATAACCACCTTCGTTCAGGCGATTTCTTCAATGCCGAGGAACATCCGCATCTCGTCTTTCATTCAACTTCTTTCCGTTCAAAAGGGGGCGGAGAATTCGAAGTGACAGGGGATTTAACGATTCGAGGAACGACTCGGGAAGAGACGTTCGAAGTGGAGTATGAAGGAAGCGCCAAAGACCCATGGGGCAACACGAAACACGCCTTCTCCGGAGAAGGGTCGCTCAACCGTGAGGACTATGGATTAACGTGGAACCAAGCGCTTGAGGCGGGCGGTGTTCTCGTCGATAAGAAAGTCAAATTCGAGTTCGAGCTCCAATTCACTGAATCGGAGGCATAAGAAAAGTCGCTCAGGTGAGCGACTTTTTATTGTTCGTATACCAATTTTTTCTGAAGACTGTCTTCGCTAAACACCCAACCTGTAAAGGATGACAACACGTCATTCGTCTGCTCGTCGACGATGACGACCGCAACGAACGGATACATGTTTTTAGAGAAATAACGCAAGTTTGTAAAGCGGTATTCGATCATCCCGTTATGACGTGTCACGGTGTACGTGTGAATTTTAGAAAACTCGAGGAACGCCTGTAAGTCTGCATTTTTCCGAGCCTCTACGAAATGGAGATCTTCTTCTCCTGGCATCGGTTTGTCGCGGAAGCGACCACATTCGATGACTTTGCCTTTTTTTACTTTTACGGCTCCGAGACCATCACGGAAACGGACGGCGACATGCCAGTCATCCCAACCGATTCCTGGAGAGATGAACAATTCATGTGCCCCTGCAAAGTGTCTCGCCACGGTAGCGAGCGCGCGGTTACGTAATTTAAACTGAATGGCATAGTAACTGATGACAAGCGCAATGAGCAGTGCAAAAATAGGGACAGTCGCACCCGTTATCATCCATAATGCATATGCACCGTAATAAGCGGAGAACAAGTACGGATCAAACGTCCCGATTACGCCCCAGCCGATCCATTTTTTCGAAAAAGGTTGTAGCGCTTGCGTCCCGTAGGCATTAAATAAGTCGACCGTGACATGAAGCAACACGGCGATTTGTGCCATGACCCATAGGGAGGCAGGATTGACACCGAGGACCGTCCCGATGACAGCGCTGACGATGATTGGCCAAGCGAGAAGCGCGGTGATTCCATGTGAACGACCACGATGCTGGCGTAAATACGTACTATTTCCTTTTAACTTAAAGACGGTGTCGAAGTCTGGTGCGTGCGAGCCGACGAGAGCCGTGGCTGTCATCGCTAAAAATAGTTGTGCATCACCTGACACTTCTGGGCTGAGCGTCGCGATGGCACTTAAACCAAGTCCCATACCAATGTGTGTCGCAGTATCCAATGTGCGTCAGCACCTCCATCAATAATGAAAGAATTACGTCATCTATTCTTATTTATCATACAATATTTTTAAAACGAGGGGAAACACAATGCTTAATCTTGATAAAATGTTCACAAATTATAATATTCACCATTTCAACGCGGAACTCGTCACGTGGTTTAATCGCGAAAAGCGTGATTTACCTTGGCGTCATGCGAAAAATCCTTACCGTGTGTGGGTAAGTGAAGTGATGTTGCAACAGACACGAGTCGATACGGTCATCCCATATTACAACCGGTTCATGGATCGCTTTCCGACGCTCGAAGATCTCGCAGTTGCTGACACGGATGAGGTCGTAAAGTATTGGGAAGGGCTCGGTTACTATTCTCGCGTCCGAAACTTACACGAAGCGGTCAAAGAAGTCGCTTCTGTTTACGAGGGGATTGTCCCGGAGGAGAAGGAACGTTTCGAGAAACTGAAAGGGGTCGGACCATATACGACGGGAGCCGTACTATCGATTGCGTACAATCAACCGGAGCCGGCTGTGGATGGAAACGTCATGCGCGTCATGTCCCGTCAATTCGGGATCTATGACGACATCGCCTTGCCGAAGACGCGCAAAATCTTTGAACAAGTCGTTCGTCGATTGATGGATCCGACTCACGCATCCGATTTTAACGAGGGCGTGATGGAGTTGGGTGCGACGGTCTGTACACCGAAAAATCCGATGTGCTCACTCTGTCCCGTGCAAGACACATGTTATGCATATGCGCATCATGTACAAGATGAGCTGCCGGTCAAAACGAAGAAGGGAGCAGCACGTATCGAAATGTATGACGCGCTGTGCATCGAGAAAGATGGAAAAGTTGCCTACGAACAACGAGCGGATAAGGGGTTGCTTGCTGGGATGTGGCAATATCCGCTTATGGATCGAGGAACGGGGGAACAACTTAACGGAACGTATCTTGGGCAAGTGAAACATGTCTTCTCTCATATCGTTTGGTATATCGATTTGTATCGCGTCGATACGCTTCCGACGGATGACGTCGTCTGGCTAGACGCTTCGGAGCGTGAGGTGAAGACGGTTTCTGTGGCTCAACAAAAATTAGAACGATTGGCAGGTGGCGAACGTGAGACGATTTGATGTAGAGTCGACACATGATACGACGGTCGATTCACTTTGGGATTTGTTACAGGATGCCTCGCTTTTGACGAAGCTGACGAAGTTTCCTAAAGTACGCTTAGTGGGGGATGGCGCCTCGGTCGAAGGGAATGAAGTGAAGTTGTTCGTTGGGGTCGGTCCGGTGGAACTGCCATGGACCAGTGCCATCACCGTTGTGGGAAACCAGGCATTCTGCGATCAAGGAAAGACGTTGCCGTTTCCGTTCAAGCGGTTCACACATGTGCACCGGGTCGAGTCGCGTGATGGCAAGGCGGTCATGATCGACGAAGTGACGTTCGATAGCTATGTCCCGAACATACTCGTCGAGTATTTCGTGCTTCGTCCGATGTTCCAAGAACGGGCGCGGGCCTTCCAAAAAACACTAAATTCATGAAAATAAGAGATTTCCTTTTTCATTGGTTCTGAAAGTCGCTATAATTAAATATGAGAATTGTATAGCATCATAGCGGAAAGGAGGAGCTTATGAGCTTATTTCCCAAAGCAGGTAGCAAAATCGAGATACAGAGCTACAAGCACAACGGAACTTTGCATCGCGTTTGGGAAGAAACGCTCGTCCTTCAGTCGTCAAAAACGGATATGATCGGATTCAATGATCGCATCATGGTCAGCGAGTCAGACGGTCGGCAATGGAGAACGCGAGAGCCGGCAATTTGCTACTTTTCATCTGAGTATTGGTTCAATGTCATCTGTATGATTCGCGAAGACGGGATTTACTACTACTGTAATCTAGGTTCGCCGACTACATTTGATGGGGATGAACGTGCCATCAAATATATCGATTACGATTTGGACATCAAGGTGTTCCCGGATATGTCGTACACGATTTTAGATGAAGATGAATATGAGCGGCATCGTCGCGAGATGAATTATCCGAAAGCGATTGATCGAATCTTGAAGCAGAACGTGCAAGAACTGATCAACTGGATTCGAGGACGGAAAGGGCCGTTCAACCCAACATTCGTCGATGAATGGTATCGCGAATACGAAGCACGTTACCGGAGATGATTCCTCATCTCCGCTTTTTTTCTTAAGTCAGGAGGCATTATGGGTAGTATTAAACGTTATTTGCAGTTTGTTCGTCCGTATAAGAAACAAATTGCCCTTACCATTTTCGTCGGGATTTTGAAGTTTTCCATCCCGCTCGGATTACCGTTACTTTATAGATATGTCATCGATAACTATTTGACGGACGACGCGCCGAGGCAGGACTACACGACGCTCGTCTGGTTGTTCAGCATCGTTTTCTTCGTCTTCTTGGTCCTCAAGCCACCGATCGAATACTTGCGTCAATATTTGGCGCAGTGGGCCGCAACGCGTGTCTTGTTCGATGTGCGGAACCGGTTATTCGACCACGTCCAAAAGTTGTCACTCCGCTATTATTCAAACAATAAGACGGGACAAATCATTTCACGGATCATCAATGACGTCGAACAGACGAAAGACTTCGTCATCACCGGGCTGATGAATATTTGGCTCGACATGGTCACCATCCTTATCGCCATCGGGATCATGTACACGATTGACCCGCAACTCACGTTGATTGCGATTTTACCACTTCCGTTTTATGCGATCGCAGTCCGCTATTTCTATGGGCGGTTGCGTCGTTTGACGCGTGAACGGTCGGCGGCACTCGCTGATTTACAAGGGCATTTGACAGAGCGCGTCAACGGGATGGCGGTCATTCGGAGTTTTGCGCTAGAGCCATATGAGAATAAGGCATTTGAACAACAGAATGGTGGTTTCCTGAACGCGGCACTCAAACATACGAGTTGGAACGCAAAGACGTATGTCGTCGTATCGACCATCACCGACATCGCGCCAATCCTCATCTTCACGACGGCATCGTGGCTCGTCATTCAAGAAGCGGTATCGCTCGGGACGCTCGTCGCGTTCATCGCGTACATCGACCGACTCTATGCACCGCTCGGTCGTCTCGTCAACTCGGCGACGACACTCACGCAGTCGGTCGCATCGATGGACCGTGTCTTCGAGTTTTTGGATGAAACATATGATATCGAAGAGAAATCGAACGGGTTCGTCCCGTTGTCGACAGCAGGTAAAATCGACCTTGAGCATGTGAGCTTTTCGTATGAACAGGACGGGGCACGAGCGTTGAACGATGTGAACCTTCAAATCCGCTCTGGTGAACGAGTGGCGTTTGTCGGAATGTCCGGTGGAGGGAAGTCGACACTCGTCAGTTTGATTCCGCGTTTCTATGACGTGACGGATGGAAGCATCAAAATCGACGGCGTCGATGTGCGTGATTTCAAATTACGTGCACTTCGTGATCAAATCGGAATGGTCATGCAGGATTCGGTCCTCTTCAGCGAATCGGTCGCGATGAATATTCGGATGGGGAAACCGGATGCGACGGATGAAGAAGTCATCGCGGCGGCCAAGGCGGCGAACGCCCATGAGTTTATCTCGAAATTACAGGACGGGTATGCGACACCGGTCGGGGAGAAAGGTGTCAAACTGTCTGGTGGACAGAAGCAACGGCTTGCGATTGCACGTGTCTTCTTGAAGAATCCACCAATCTTGATTTTAGACGAGGCGACGAGTGCGCTTGATTTAGAAAGTGAAGCGATGATTCAAGACTCGTTGGCCCGTCTGACGAAAGGGCGGACGACGTTAATCGTTGCCCACCGTTTGTCGACCATTACGGACGCCGATCAAATCGTCGTCGTGGATAACGGTCAAATCATGGAGACGGGTACGCATGAAGAGCTGATGCGTCGTCGCGGGGCGTATTACGACCTGTATATGATTCAAGATTTAGCTGTAGTTGAATAATGAAAAAAGTCGAGTCCCTATGGGCTCGACTTTTTTAGCGGTCTAAAAATCGTTTACGAACATCTGGTGAAGGGAGTGTGCACACTTCCTTCTTTCCAAATAGACGTGTCCGATATTTGGCGAACAACGTATATCCATGATCACGAATCGGTCTAGGTATGAAACGAATGAGTCGAAGCAGGCGCCAACGGCCATCAAGGTGTTCGGCAATTCGAATCGCAGCGTCTGATTTTAAGTAAGGAACCCCTTCCTCAATATAGACGATGCTGTCGACTGATTCCGGGATCCGGTGTCGTGCTCGGAGCGACTGACCGACCTCGCTTTGGAGCGAAGCAAAGTGAATCGAGGCGTGTCGATCATGACGAATGATGAACTGAACACTGGCATCACAGAAGTTGCAATCGCCATCAAATAAAACAATCGCAGGCAAGTACTTCGCCTCCTTCATCGTACTGTTTTACCGTTTTGTCTTCATGTTAAACGTCAAGCAGCGAGTTGGCGAGCAGGTTGCATCTTGTAGAGCGATACATAATACAAGTAAGCACCGAGGGCACCGAAGACAAACATGTAACCGCTCATCAAGACCGGACCGATGAACGCGCCGACGACAATTCCTGCCGCAGCAACCAACTTGGCTCCATGGAATGTGAGCCCGCCGAACGCGAGGTAGGAAGCCCGACGTTCAGGATTGAGGAGGTCAACCTGTTTCACTTGCCGAATCGGAGAGTAGAGGAGTTCGCCGATTGTGAAGATGATTGCGAGTGTGGCCAGGACGATAAAGGAGTTCATCGAGGTAATGGCGGCGTATGCTGTGATATATAACGATAAGCCAATGAAGAATATGGTCTTCTCTTTGAAACGTTTGACGAAAGCGGTGACCGCAAACGTGATGGCGACGACGAGCAAGGTGTTCTCTAGTTGCATAAACGCCATCATGCGAACCCCATCAAAAGGTATCCCGAGAATTTGACGACTTTCGAATGACTCTGCTAAATGGACACCGATATAGTTCGCCATATGAAACTCGGTCGAAAAGACGAGCATACTTCCAAATACGAATGTGATCCATCGGCGGTCGCGTAACGCGATTTTATAGTTTTCGATGACACCATGAATCGGATTTGACGGTGTTGAACGATTGCCGGTGTATGTGTCGACCAAATAGCGTTGAAGGACGATGGTGGTCACAGTGAGAATGACCGTCATACCAATGAAGAGGGCGAAACGATGGTCGCGATAGAAGGCGCCGCCGAGCATGACGCCTCCGGCGATAGCCAAGTTGACGAGCCAGTAGTCATACACGTAGATGGCTTTTCGATTCGATTCTTCCATGGAGTCGATGACGATTGCCTCAAGTGCCGGATAGTTCAATCCGTTCGAAACGGCATGTCCGAAGTAGAGGATGGCGACGACGAGTGCCCAGTTATTCGATGGGTGAATGGCGATGGTCATCCCAAGAAAACAGATGATTTGAATCACCTGGCCAATTTGTAAGACAACCTTCCGATTGAACCGATCGGAAAAGTACCCACCGAATAGACCGGTCAAGTAACCGACGATAACGAATGAGGTCATGATGATTCCAGCGGGGACTTTCCCCAACTCTTCTGAGAAATAGAGTGCCATGAATGGGAAAATGGCTGATCCGACGATTCGAATACAAAATCCGCAAACGAGTCGCAAACGGACATTTAATGGAAAATCTTTAAATTTCATATGGTGAGCACCTCCTTGGTTCTACTGTAATGGGGGACGGTACATGATAAAAAGAGACACTTTTTTTAAAGATGTCCCCTTTTACAAAAAAAGAGATGCTCGCGCATCTCCCTCTCTTACAATTGAGCAAACGAGCGGTGGACCGCTTCGATCGTCTCTTCGATATCTTGTTCCGTATGCTCTGTCGTCAAGAACCAGGCCTCATATTTCGATGGAGCCAAGTTCACGCCATTCTCAAGCATCAACT
Organism: Exiguobacterium sp. 8H; assembly: GCF_902506255.1. Classification (GTDB taxonomy): domain Bacteria; phylum Bacillota; class Bacilli; order Exiguobacteriales; family Exiguobacteriaceae; genus Exiguobacterium; species Exiguobacterium profundum. Next base: position 2,823,810 of record NZ_LR733429.1, read on the forward strand.
TGAAGAAACGTCCGAACTTCTCACCATCTGACTTTTCCGCACCTTCATAGTCGGTGACGATTTCATCCGTGAAGTAAACGGTGAGTGCCCCCTTCAAGCGGTTGAGCGTGATGGTAATGTCATGCTTTTCGGCCGCCTCGCGGATGCCAGCTTCCAGTTTTGCACCGAGTGCGTCTAATTTCTCATAGACACCAGGTTGCTCGAGCACTTCAAGGCAAGCGATTCCTGTCGCCATCGAGGCGGGGTTACCGGCCATCGTGCCGGCTTGATATGCAGGTCCGAGTGGAGCGACCGTCTCCATGATTTCAGCCTTGCCCCCGTAAGCACCGATTGGTAGACCGCCACCGATAATCTTACCGAGCGCTGTCATATCCGGTTCGATGCCATACACTTGTTGGGCACTTCCGTATGTGAAACGGAACGCCGTGATGACCTCATCATAGATGACGAGTGCGCCGTGTTCATGTGTGATGTCATTGACAGCTTGTAGGAAACCTGGCTTCGGTTCGACGATTCCGAAGTTCCCGACAATCGGTTCGACGAGGACACATGCGACCTGGTCTCCCCATTCTTTCATCATCTCGCGATACGCTTCGACGTCGTTGAACGGGACGGTGATGACTTCTTTGGCAGTGGCTTTTGTCACACCTGCAGAGTCCGGAGAACCGAGTGTCGCTGGACCACTACCTGCCGCAATCAGCATGAGATCCGAATGACCGTGATAACAACCGCTGAATTTCACAACGAGTTCACGACCGGTGTAAGCACGGGCGACTCGTACTGTCGTCATGACGGCTTCCGTCCCCGAGTTCGTGAATCGTACTTTATCCATCGAAGGGATGGCTTGTTTTAGTTTCTTCGCAAACTCGACTTCGAGACGATGAGGTGTCCCGTAAAGTAAGCCTTTTAAAGAAGCATTGACGAGCGCTTCATGAATATGGGGATGGGCGTGACCGGTAATGATTGGACCGTACGCTGCCAAATAATCGATGTAGCGATTCCCGTCTACATCATAGAAATAGGCGCCTTCGCCGCGTTCCATATATACAGGAGCACCGCCACCGACCGCTTTGAATGAGCGGGACGGACTGTTGACACCTCCGACGATATGTGTGAGTGCATCTTGGTACAATGCATCAGATGACTGACGAGTTGATGAAGTAGTCATATGTATTGCCTCCTTATTCAAATTCGCACTTATTGTAACATAGCCGTCAACCGCTTAAGCTCAGTGTTTGACGAGTAGTTGAGAAATCAGTACACTATTTATAAAGATTACTATGTAAGAAATAAGTTAATGTTCAAAACTATTTCGCATGAATTTTATAGAAGAAATGAGGGATTGACGTGGGAAGCGAAATGCTTGACCATGCTGTTCAGTCGCTCCGGGAACATGGAGTCAGAATGACGCCTCAGCGCCAGGCCATTTTGGAGTACCTCGTCACGGAGCACAGTCACCCGACTGCGGATGACATTTATAAGGCACTAGCCGCACGGTTTCCGAACATGAGTGTGGCCACTGTATACAACAACTTGCGCGTCTTTAAAGAGGTAGGTCTTGTTCAAGAAATGAACTATGGGGACGCCTCGAGTCGTTTTGACTTTGTGACATCGAAGCACTATCACATCATCTGTGACACGTGTGGAAAAGTCGTCGACTTTAACTATCCTGTATTAGATGAAATCGAATCGGTTGCATCTCAATTGACTGGATTCAAAGTTGATCGTCACCGTCTTGAAGTGTACGGAACGTGCCCGTCTTGTCAGTCTGAACAATCGCAAACACATTAAAAAACCACATCCGAGCAGTCGGATGTGGTTTTTGGGTTAGTCCGTTTGTTGTGACTGACGTTTGTTGTATTTCTCATCGAACTCTTTACCTTCAAGTGAGCGGTCGATTGTGAGCGGTTCGTCGCAATGCATACATAAGTCGACGCGTCCGAGCATCTTCGTCTCTTTTTCACAGTTCGGACAAGTCACGATGATGGCTTTTGTCGAGGCCATCCCGACGATGAAGTAAAGGGCAGAGCTCGCAAGTACCATGACAAATCCGAGAAGCATGAAAATAATCATGAGCCAGGTGATGGATTTGGCGAGAAGGCCGAGATACATGACCCCGATCCCACCGAAGATAAGAAGTAATGCTATATTACGTGCGCGGTTGATTTTGTTCCCCCGTTTTTTCATGAGTGAATCCCTCCAATAGTCTGTCTCTATCATAGCTCATCTTCAAACGAGTGAGAAGTTCCTGCACTTTTTCGGCAGGAGTTTTTTGAAAAGAGGGCGAAATTGGTTCGTATCGAAAATGACAATCGTCATATATAGTCAACTTGCGATTGGGAGAGAAGGGGTCCAGATGACGATGGAATATGCGACTCGCACCATTTACTCAGAATATGCTGCATTAAAAACGACACTCGGGATTATTGAAGTGAAGAAAAAGCGGGCACGTGATCCGTTGACGGATCAATCGGATCGCCTGCTCATTGTGATTGAAGCAAAACCAGAACCATTTTGGACGGTGAAACACTATCAGGTCGGTCAAGAAAAAATTGTCCTGCACGTAGTCAGTGACTCGATGATGGATCGGTGGATTGTCTTGAATGAAAATCGGCGAGCCATTCATTGGATTGAAGACGGAATCGTCTTGTTCGAACGAAATGAGTACATTTTAGAGTTACGACAGCGCAACCGTAATTTAACGAATCGGGAACAACGTTTACAACTCTCAATCTCTTTCGCAAAGTTGTTGCGTCGGTTTGAAGACGGACGTTATCTATTTTTGGAAGGGGAGTTCCAAGACGCCTTCACTCAGATTCATCATGCGCTCACTCACCTGGCACGCCTCTCGATTCTTGAGGCGGGGATTCATCCGGAAATCGTATTGTGGGAACAGGTACGAGCCATTGACCTCGAAATTTATAAGCTGCACGATGAATTGGTCGGAGGACAAGAATCGCTTGAACAGCGCATCCACCTTGTCGTCATTGGCATGGAACATTTGATTCAATCGAAAGTGTTGCCTGGGACGTTGTTATTACTTCAGACGATGCAGGAGAAAGGCGGAGCGTGGACGTTCTCAGAATTGATGGAACATCCGAATTTGAATGAGCTCCGTGTCGACCTTGGAAGCATCATTGGTTTTCTAGTGAAAAAAGGGTATGTTCGAACGGTCACGAGACCGACGAAAGGGGTCGGGGTAGAGGCAGTGCTTTATGAGATTGCTTAACTTCCCTTTCATAGGAACAATGAGGAGAAAATCAGTTATATGAAACTATTGAAATTTAGCGTGGGAACCGTCTTTATTTTATTTGTCACGATTGTGATTTCTGTCTTTGTCGCCCTTTTTACGATGGGAGACCCCATCACACTCGGGCGACCGATTATTTGGACGATATGGTATATGGCCGTTCTACTAATCATATGTATGGGACTCTATGATTTTTCGTCCTTTTCAAAACAAAAGATTCGAAAAGTTCTCGGCTGGGGTGCGTTAGTCGGTGCTGTCCTCTTCGCTTCTGTGAAAGGATATTATATGTATCAAGATAATTTGAAGATTGAGGAACGCGGTGTGGAGTTGATGGATTATCAGCCGTTCACGGATTCAGAACAATTGGCGAGACTCGATCACGAGGCTTCGGTGAAGTTTGAGGAAGGTTTGCCGCGATTAGATGGAGCGACAGCGCTCTATCCGATGTACGCTTCATTCGTGGAAGCAGTCTATCCGGACTCGGAAACGTATGATCCATATAATGATCAAACGAGTAAAGTCGTGTCGACGACAACACCGGAAGCGTACAGCCGACTGATGAACGATCAGACCGACTTGATTTTCGTCGCTGGTCCATCTGACCGTCAATTGAAGGTTGCGAAACAAAAAAACGTTTCTTTACATATGACGGCGATTGGAAGGGAAGCATTTGTGTTCTTCGTCCATGAAGATAACCCGGTCGATTCTTTGACGATGGAACAAGTTCGGGGGATTTATTCAGGAGACATTCGGAATTGGGAAGAGGTCGGAGGGGACTCGGAATCCATTCGTGCTTTTCAACGACCGGAGGACAGTGGCAGTCAAACGGCGTTACAAAAGATGATGGGCGAACAAAAGCTCATGGAGGCGCCGGTAGAAGATGTTCCTGAAGGGATGGGTGGAATCATTCAACAAACTTCATCGTATCGGAACCATAAAAATGCGATTGGATTTTCATTTAGATACTATGCGACAGAAATGGTGCATGACCATGAAATCAAGTTACTTCGTATAGATGGAATCGAACCGACCGTTGAAACGATTCAGGATGGATCGTATCCACTGACTTCTGAATTTTATGCGGTGACTACGGAAGAGAAGGCAGAGCGATATGAAGAATTTCTAAAATGGCTCGAAAGCGAGGATGGGCAGACGTTAGTTGAGAAGACGGGCTATGTCCGTCTCGATTAATACAAAGCAGAAGGTTTACTTTTCATCATGTTGATGGGAAGTAAATCTTTTTTAATTTTTATTGTTTTTTGTATTGACGAAGTGGTAAATAGAGATTATATTTATAAACGTTGTCACGGCAAAAGATTATTTCAGAAAAACAATTTGTGAAAAAGTTGTTGACGAAAACAATCAAAACGTGATAGATTAATGAAGTCGCCAAGAGCGGCAGACGAACTTTGAAAACTGAACGATGAGGCGAAAATAAGTTTTACAATTTTTGAATGAAGCGCAAGCTTCGTCAATTTAAGAGCTATATCAAATTCTTTGGAGAGTTTGATCCTGGCTCAGGACGAACGCTGGCGGCGTGCCTAATACATGCAAGTCGAGCGCAGGAAGCCGTCTGAACCCTTCGGGGGGACGACGGTGGAATGAGCGGCGGACGGGTGAGTAACACGTAAAGAACCTGCCCATAGGTCTGGGATAACNGACCCCTCAGAGACGATGAGGTAGATAGGTCATGGGTGGAAGCGTGGTGACACGTGGAGCTGAATGATACTAATCGGTCGAGGCTTTGATCTAGTCTAATGGTTTGTGTTGATGAATCCTCAGTTTTGAGAGAACAATCTCTCTAAAATATGTTGACATTATCGATAAATAATGTTAATATAATACTTGTCTGGTGGCGATAGCGAGACGGCCACACCCGTTCCCATGCCGAACACGGAAGTTAAGCGTCTCAGCGCCGAAAGTAGTTGGGGGATCTCCCCCTGTGAGGATAGGACGTTGCCAGGCAAAATCGTTCCGCAATAGCTCAGTGGTAGAGCAACCGGCTGTTAACCGGTAGGTCGTAGGTTCAAATCCTACTTGCGGAGCCACTTTCTCTTTTGGAGAGCTGTCCGAGTGGCCGAAGGAGCACGATTGGAATTCGTGTAGGCGGCAAAACCGTCTCAAGGGTTCGAATCCCTTGCTCTCCGCCAGTTTTTCAAATATGTAATGGCCCGTTGGTCAAGCGGTTAAGACACCGCCCTTTCACGGCGGTAACACGGGTTCGAATCCCGTACGGGTCACCATTTAATTTTATATCGTCGCGGGGTGGAGCAGTCTGGTAGCTCGTCGGGCTCATAACCCGAAGGTCGTCGGTTCAAATCCGGCCCCCGCAATTAAGTCCGGTCTCGTGGTGTAGGGGTTAACATGTCTGCCTGTCACGCAGAAGATCGCGGGTTCGAATCCCGTCGAGACCGCCATTTTTATTTTAAAATCAATCATACTACATATGGCTTTGTAGCTCAGTTGGTAGAGCAAAGGACTGAAAATCCTTGTGTCGGCGGTTCGATTCCGTCCAAAGCCACCATATGTGGGGGGGTAGCGAAGTGGCTAAACGCGGCGGACTGTAAATCCGCTCCCTCGGGTTCGGCGGTTCGAATCCGCCCCCCCCCACCACTTAGGGGCATAGTTTAGCGGTAGAACTACGGTCTCCAAAACCGTCAGCGCGGGTTCGATTCCTGCTGCCCCTGTTTTTAATTTCATCATGGCGATTGTGGCGAAGTGGTTAACGCACCGGATTGTGATTCCGGCATTCGAGGGTTCAATTCCCTTCAGTCGCCCCATTATTATTGGGCTGTAGCCAAGTGGTAAGGCATCGGATTTTGATTCCGACATGCGTAGGTTCGATCCCTTCCAGCCCAGCCATTTTGCGGAAGTAGTTCAGTGGTAGAATACGACCTTGCCAAGGTCGGGGTCGCGGGTTCGAATCCCGTCTTCCGCTCCAATGACTTTTGGCGCCATAGCCAAGTGGTAAGGCAGAGGACTGCAACTCCTTTATCGTCGGTTCGATTCCGACTGGCGCCTCCAACATAATATGCCGGTGTGGCGGAATTGGTAGACGCGCACGACTCAAAATCGTGTTCCTCTGGAGTGTCGGTTCGACTCCGACCACCGGTATCCGTATGACTCTAACTGAGGTTAGGGTCTTTTTTTATTTTAATTTCATATTTATTCCATATTGATTTGTAAATCAATGTAATTTAAAGTAATATATATAAAGCGATAAAATGATTTTTGTGAAACGGTATAAGAGTTCTATTTTTGTGACTAACTATCAATAGTTAGACATATTATTTATGAAAGAAATAGTACATCAGGAAAAACTATAGAAAAACTGAGTCATGGGGGTATGGTTTTGAAATCAAGAATAACAGAAAGTGAAAGCTCTATTGTTTTGTCAGTTGCTGCTGGACAAACAATTCATTTAATCGAAAAATGCTTTGTGCATGCTCATCCTATCTCGAATGGATATAATTATACACCTACGAAATATATAACATTCCGTCAAGCGAATGGTGGTGTAATGAACAAAATTTACAATATAGATCGAACGTTCCCTATCGAGATGAAAAGTTGGGAAAAGGAAATTAATCAATTTGATATACCAGAAAATATAAAAAAAGAACTCACAATGTATATTACTAGTCGGTACAAAGATTTTGATTTTGACAAGGCCCCAAAATATAAATTTTATTTATTGCGTTTGCTTTGTGAACTTCCGAATAATCCTCATCCGCCATCAAATAATGCAGGAGGATGGTACTATGACTTGAAAGATTTGAAAGAGAGTACTGGGGTGGTGAACACGATTAAAAAATCCAAATAAGTCTGATTGATTTGGATACTTGTCGTAATAGATATTTTATTTGTTGGCGCTAAGGATTCACTAATTCATGATTTAATTCACTATTATTATGTGAATAGTATCCTGAACAATATTATACGGAGAATTTACTATTTTTAGTAAGCTATGGTGTATCAAACTATTAAACCATTAAGATATAGCGAGATACTTTATTGAGTGACTTTAGAAAAACTTACGAATACTTGTTGACAGATTAATAGTATAGGTGTATATTAACTATAGTCGCTTGAACGACAACAATATTTCATGCGGGTGTAGTTTAATGGTAAAACCTCAGCCTTCCAAGCTGATGACGAGAGTTCGATTCTCTTCACCCGCTTCATATCTCTCTGCCGAGTGGCGGAGAGATTTTTTGTATGCGAAAATATATAGAGGAGGTGAACGGAATGGACCCGTACACATTAAAACAACAAATCTTAGCGTATGCCGAAACCATCGGGATTGATGAGTTGAAAGTGACGACAGCTGATCCGTTCATCGTCATGAAACATCGACTTATTCGGCAACAAGAGAAAGGGTTTGCCTCTGGGTTTGAAGAGCCCGACTTAGAGAAGCGTACGAACCCAGAACTCTTACTTGAAGAAGCCCAGTCGATCATTGCAATCGCCATCGCCTATCCAAGTAAATTAAAAGATGCGCCCCGTAGTGTCGCCGGCGAGAGACGAGGGTTGTTTGCTCGGGCCTCATGGGGACTCGATTACCATCGGGCGGTCGGCGATCGATTGGCCAAACTTCAAGCGTATATCGAAGAATTGGTTCCAAACGTGCGGACGCGTTCGATGGTCGATACGGGTGAACTCGTGGACCGTGCCGTCGCAGAACGAGCTGGGATTGGATTTAGTGGGAAAAACTGTTCCATCATCTCTCCTGAGAAAGGGTCCTATCTTTATTTGGGCGAAATGATTTTAGATGTTTACTTACCACCGGATGAAGCGATTGAAGACGGATGTGGAGATTGCAATAAGTGTATGACAGCTTGTCCGACGACGGCCCTTGTTGAGCCGGGTGTCCTCGATGCGAAGCGCTGTATCGCCTATCTCACACAGATGAAGACGTTGATGCCACGAGAGTTTCGGTCGAAGCTTGGGGGGCGATTATATGGATGCGACACGTGTCAGCAAGTCTGTCCATATAACCGCAAAAAGGACTGGCGTCACCACGAAGAACTGTTACCGGAAGCTGAGATCGTCAAACCGCTCTTAGAGCCTCTTCTGACATTGAGCAACCGGGAGTTCAAACAAAAGTTCGGACATTTATCGGGCGCATGGCGCGGGAAGAAACCGATTCAACGAAATGCGATTTTAGCACTCGCGCACTACCGTGAGCCTTCAGCGATTCCAATCTTACGGGAATTCATCAAACAGGATGAACGCGAAGACATGCGCGCGACGGCTGTTTGGGCAATCGGTGCGATTCTTGGACCTGAGGCCGATTCGATATTTGAAGAGATTGAACGGAATGAAACGTCTGACATGGTTCATGAAGAGATTCGTATCTATCGAGAGGAGTGGGCACATGAAGATCGTGTCGTCTAAGTGGGGACCGCTAATGTACGAGATAAATGGATCAGGTAAGTTGACCGAATTGGAGTTCACAACACATGAACCGACAGAGGAAGCACCTGAGTGGTTGCGAGATCTCATGACACGAGTCGAGAAGACAGGATTTCAAGAAGCAGATCGTGCCTATGTCGAAATGAACGGAACACCGTTTCAACAGGAGGTTTGGGATGCGCTCTTGACCATTCCATATGGCGAGACACGCACATATAAACAAATTGCCGAACAAATCGGTCGACCAAAGGCCGTTCGCGCCGTCGGACAGGCGCTCAATCGAAATCCATTGCCGATTCTGTTTCCGTGTCATCGTGTCATTGGAAGTAGTGGAAAGCTTATCGGTTTTGCGGGAGGGTTGTCTGAGAAACAACGCCTTCTAGAATTTGAAATGAAAAAGTGAGGGAAATCAACCATGGCGATTCATGTCGTAATGTTTCAACCAGAAATACCAGCAAATACAGGGAACGTCTCACGTACGTGTGCGGCGACGAATTCGGTCCTTCATTTGATTCGTCCGCTCGGATTCTCGACGGATGATAAGATGTTAAAGCGTGCCGGTCTCGACTATTGGCAATTCGTCGATGTACGCTATCATGACTCGTTAGAAGAGCTGTGGGAGAAGCATCCGGATGGTCAGTTCTTTTATATTACGAAGTACGGGGAACAATACCCGAGTGATTTAGACGTTTCAGATGTAGACGGTGACTACTTCTTCGTCTTTGGTCGTGAGACGAAAGGGTTGCCGATGGAAGTCATCGAGAACAATTTGGATCGCTGCATCCGCCTACCACAATCGAACCTCGTTCGTTCATTGAACGTATCGAATACAGCAGCCATCATCGTATATGAGGCGCTTCGCCAACAGGGATATGCAGGATTGAAATAAAAAAGAGCCGGATTCGTAAGAATCCCGGCTCTTATTCGTTACCCTCAGGTTTACGGTTATATCCAGCTGTCAAAATCGCTGCGAGGAAGACGACGCTGATTCCAACCATCAATAATAGGCCCATCCAAAAATCCCCCTTTTATTCTCCATAACTATAAATAGTATAATATACTTGGTAGGTGAATTGCACTGAATATAAGAAATTACTGTGAAATTGGAGAAGGAACATGAAAACGAATGTGTACTTACTGAGCTATGCCCCACTCATCGGAATTATTTTGTTTTCGATGTCACTTGCGATTGCGACCTCCGAGTACGTAATCCAATGGCTGAATCAAATTGGCGTATATAGTGAAATTATCGAACTGTTATCCGTGCAAGAGACGAAAGTGCTCGTGCTCGTCGTATTCTTTACGATTTTCTTTATGTTGTTTAGCGCATTCAAATTGGTAGCCGATACGTTCAATCAACTCGGTTTCGCTTTTTTTGCGCGAGAGACAAATGGCACGTCGCTTCATCGGCTCAAACCTGGTGCCATCATCTTTCTCATCGGGTCCGGAATCAGCTTTCTCTTTTTGAACACTTTGCTCGCCGTTATCGCCGTGCTCGTTGGCACGCTCTTGATGTATCTCTTTTACTATGTCTGGCAAGTAAGCCAATCGATGTCCGTCCCACGTGCCATCGGCTTATTACTTATGCAGGCCGTCATGTGGGCGACGTTGGTCAGCGGGTTAGGTTGGTCGGTCCTTCGCTTGTTTAACTCTGTCGGAGATATCATCTTATGAAGCATTCTTTTGGACCAACCTCTGATGTGATCGAAGCGTGGTGTCTATCATTTGTCCCGGAGGAAACCTTGTATTGGATTGATTCTTCATTTCTTGAGGATATACCGAGTTCCTGTCTCGTGATTCCGAGGCAGGAGTTTTTCAATCATCCGCTTTACCGCAGACCTGATATCACGAATCCATATGTGACGTGGCAGATGGGTCAGGACGTGACCCATGTCGTCCATGCGTTCTCTAGCTTTTTGAAGGAGTTACAGGAGCACGTCAAAACACGTTTAATGGAATTTCAAGTGACGACCCATCGTGGTCTTGTTTTGCCGCTATCGGTCGAGCAGATGAAACATCTATCGAATGAAGCCATTGTAGAGAAGGACGGCACCCATCTCATCGTCTTGCATTCGAAAAATTGGAATGAACTCGACATCGAGATGCGTCATTCTCTTCTGCTCGACTATGCGAAGGAGTGGGATCGTTGGGAAGGGGAACCCGGTGATGACTCGATTGCCTCGCATCTTGCGGACTATGCAAATCGGTTTCCCATCCAGGATGGAAGTAACTGTCTCGCAGCGACGTTGTTTGCGGTCACAGGAAACGAACAAATCGTTCACCGATGGGTTCATCCAGAGACGTTCCTTCAGACATTAAAGCGAAGTAGGTACGAAACTGTGAAGGATGATACACTAAGGCCGAATGACGTCCTGACGTTTTGGAGCGACCAAGGGCAACTGGTCCATGCGAGTTACTGTGTGCGACAAGGACTATATTTCAATAAACATGGTCAAGTCCGTTTCAATCCATGGAAACTAATCAATCACGACGAGTTAATGGAGCATTGGGGAGCATATCGACTTCAAATCGAACGTCGATTATAAAGCAAAAGGAGTCAGTCCACTTTTCAGTGGCTGACTCCTTTTATTGATGTGCCTGTGTCCAGACAATCGCCGGATACGCACGGTTGGCGAGTTCCGGGAATGGGCGAGGCGTATCGGCACCGAGCCAGATGGCGGTGATGGTGCGATCGGTCAGTCCGACATACCACATATCTTTGTTGTCGTTCGTTGTTCCGGTCTTTCCTCCGAGATACTCAAACTCACGTTTCAGCTGATTCGCATAGCGACCTGTGCCGTATGAGGTGACGGTCGATAACGCCTTCTTCATTTCGCTGATGGTTTCCGGAGACCAGACTATCTCTTCCGTTAAGATCGGGGTCAACGTTGGTTCACCGGACTTGAATGTGATTTGTTTGATTGTATGTCCGGATGTATACTCGCCTTTATTTAAGAACGGGGTATAGGCGGCGGCCAGTTCTTTTGGGGAGACGCCTTGTGTGAGACCACCAAGCGCACTCGCTAAGTTCTCGTCCTGTTCATCCCATTGACTGAACATCATGTCTGCCGTCTTGTACGCGCGTTCCTGATCGATTGCTGAGAAGGCGGCGAGGGCAGGGGTGTTATACGAGAAAGCGACCGCATCTTTCAATAAGACATCGCCTAACACACGGTCGTGACTATTTCCGGGACAATAAGAACCGTAACAAGTCGGACGGCCGTCGAGTACCGTGTCTAGTGTCGCTCCCGTCTCTTCGATGAATGGGGCGAACACGAGAATCGGTTTGATGGCGGAACCAGGTTGGCGGTACGCCTGGGTCGCTCGGTTGAACTCACCGACCTGCGTCATCTCAGAGTCGACCATGGCCACAATTCTCCCTTGAGGTGTGAGTTCCGTATAGCCACCGTTCACACCGGGAGGAAGTTGACTCATCACTTGTTTTGCTTGTTTCTGCTTCCCGGTTGATAAGTAAGTCTCGATTGTCGCTTCATGCGTGGACAAATAATCTCTCGCCTCGGCATCATCTAAGTCGTAGCGTGACCGTACCAATTGAATCGCTTCGCGGACGGCTGTATCCATGTAGTCCGGGTATTGAATCGTTTGACTGCGAAACGACGCTTGTAGCTTGACGCCATGATACTGATCGTAGGCACTCTTCGAGAGAACACCCGCTTCAAACAGTTGCGTCAAGATTCGGTCCTTTCGCTCGAAAAAGGCGTCGGATGGATTGAGCGGATCATAAAGTGACGGGTTATTCGGCACCGTCAACAAGTAAGCGAGTTGATTCCAATTCAAGTCGTCGAGCGGTCTTGAAAAGTATGTATCGGCTGCCGATTGAATGCCATATACATTATGTCCAAAAAAAATAACGTTGCTGTAAGCTGTTAAAATTTCTTTCTTGCTATAATTTTTTTCTAGTGCTCGAGCAAGCAATAACTCTTTCACTTTTCGTTCATATGTCCGTTCATGTGTGAGATACACGTTCCGTGCCAACTGTTGCGTGATTGTACTCCCACCTTGGACAGATGTCTCGTTCGCGTTATTGATAAATGCTCGGGCAATCCCGCTCAAATCATAACCGGGATGGGCATTGAATTTACGGTCCTCGATGGTCGTGATCGCATCTTGAATATGTTCGGGTAACGCTTTCGGAGACACGTCATTTCTGCGGCCAGCCAAGTAGATCTGCTGTTCTCCACCGTTGTATGCGAGTGTGATGGCATGCTTTGACGAGAGTGGTTGTGCCGATACCAGCTCTTGTCCCCAAGATAGAATTTCATCTGCCTGGTCAATCTCTTCTTTCAATGCAGTGGCAAGTGACAAGGAAGCGGCCAAAAGTCCAGCAAAAAATAAGGTTCCAATCCAAGCTCTCATCTATTTCACCTCTCTCTATACATTATATCGTCCAATTTACAAAAAAATAAAAATGTAAACGTTATCATATAATAATTCGAGAAGGAATACTTTAGGAAAGGGCGAAAAAGGGTAAAAGAGGTTGTATATCACGATTTTGAGGAGGCTTATTATTTATGAAGCAAGAAATGGTTGCGATGCTCCTTGCAGGAGGAGAAGGAAAACGATTGGGGCCTCTCACGCGAAAGACGGCGAAACCGGCCGTGAATTTCGGTGGAAAGTACCGCATTATCGATTTCCCATTGTCAAACTGCACGAACTCGGGAATTACAACAGTCGGGGTATTAACGCAATATGAGCCACTTGAATTGAATCGTTACTTAGGAATCGGGACGGCATGGGATTTAGATCGTCGCAACGGGGGGTTAGCCATTCTCCCACCTTACCAAGCACAGTCGGGGAAAAACTGGTACGAGGGGACGGCCAATGCAATCTATCGTAACTTGAGCTATATCGATGATTACGATCCAGATTATGTGTTGATTCTTTCGGGAGACCACATCTATAAAATGGACTACGAGAAAATGCTCGAAGCCCATAAAGAAAAACAAGCCGATGTGACCATCTCTGTCATGGAAGTGCCGTGGGACGAAGCGCCGCGTTTCGGAATTTTGAACACAGCGGATGACCTCCGCATCAATGAGTTCGAAGAAAAACCAGAAGAACCGAAGAGCAACTTGGCTTCGATGGGGATTTACATCTTCAACTGGAGCGTCTTGCGCGAACATTTGATTAAAGATGCTGAAGACGAAACGTCTAGCTTTGACTTCGGGAAGAATATCATTCCGAACACGCTTCTTCAAGGACTCGACGTCTTCGCTTATAAATTCAAAGGCTATTGGAAAGACGTCGGTACGATCCAGTCTCTTTGGGAAGCGAATATGGACCTCTTGGAAGAAGAGCCTCCATTCGATTTATATGACCCGGAGTGGAAAATCTATTCGGTCAACCCGAACCAGACTCCTCAGTATATTGGAAAAGACGCTTGTGTCGAACAGTCTGTGATTAACGAAGGGTGTCATATCGAAGGCGAAGTCCAACATTCAGTGCTATTTTACGATGTCCGTGTTGGAGAAGGTTCACTCGTTAAAGACTCGGTGATCATGCCAGGAGCTAGAATCGGGAAGGATGTAACAATTCACAGAGCCATTGTCGCTAGCTGTGCAGTCATTGAAGACGGCGCGACAGTAGGTGAGCCGGGTGGTGAAATCGTTGTTATTGAACCACACGAAAACATTGAAAGTGGAACCGTCTTCAAACAAAGAGTTTGATACGAGTAAAGAGACACGCAAGGAGGCGTTACTGTTGACGAACGATTTATTAGGGGTCATTAACTTAGGAACGGAACAAGGTCTGTTTCCGGAATTTACTGGACATCGTAATCTGGCATCAGTCCCATTCTCAGGACGCTATCGCCTGATAGACTTCACCTTGACGAATATGATCACACAAAATATTAATCAAGTCGGGATCTTTACGTTAGATAAGTATCGCTCATTGATGGATCATCTCGGTTCAGGGAAAGAGTGGGATTTGGACCGTTCGCAAGGAGGTCTCCACATCTTCCCACCAGCGTTGAAACCGGACGGGGAAGCGTATCTTGGCGACTTGGCCAACTTCTCGATGCACCGTGAACACTTCATTCGCAGCAAGCAGCCGTATGTGGTCATCACAGGTTCGAACGTTTTGACGACAATCGATTATACCGACATGCTCGCACATCACAAATCAATGGGCGCGGACATCACGCTTGCCTATACGACGCATGAACAGAAATGTGGTTACTGCCGTCCGATTCGCCTTGGGGAGAATGACCGCGTCGTCGGCATCTCTGAGCGAGGCTTCTCACCGGATGATGAGTACACATATACGGAAACGATCATTATGTCGAAGAATCTCTTTATGCGCCTCGTTGATGAAGCGACCTCTAAAGGCGAATATGACTTGTTGGACGGTGTCATTCGTCCTCAGCTCCATCGTTTACACGTGCACGGGTACCATTATGTCGGAAAAATGCAGGTCATTCATTCGGTACTTTCTTACTATAATGAAAGCATGCGATTACTTCGTGGCGAAGGCATCATTTATGACTTCCCTCATATTTATACGAAAATCAAACATGAGCCACCGACTCGCTATTTGAAAGGATCAAAAGTTAACGAGGCGCTCGTGGCAAATGGGTGTAAGATTCATGGCGAGGTGCAAAATAGCATTCTCTTCCGTGGTGTTGAAGTCAGTAAGCACGCACGTGTAAAAAACTCAATCATCTCATCGAAATCGATTATTGAAGAAGGGGCTGTCGTTGAAAATGCGATTTTGGATAAAGAAGTCGTTGTAAAACGAGGACAGGTCATCCGAGGCACAATCGACGAACCGATTGTCATCGCAAAACGAACAGTGGTGTGAGGAGGATTTTATGAAAATTTGGTATGTTGCTTCAGAAGCGGCACCGTTCATGAAAACGGGGGGGCTGGCCGATGTTGTCGGTTCGCTCCCTCAAGCGGTGGCGGGCCTAGGAGAAGAAGTCAGTGTTGTCATGCCGAAATATGGCTCAATCGCTGAAGAGTATGTGGACGAGATGGAGTATTTATTCGACCTGATTGTTCCGGTCGGGTGGCGCAAACAGTTCGGGGCAGTCTTGAAGTTAGAGCGGGACGGCATCACGTATTACTTCATCGACAACGAGTATTACTTTAAACGTGACGGTGTCTTATATGGACACTTTGATGATGCTGAACGATTCGCCTTCTTCTCTCGCGCTGTACTCGAAATGATTGGGAAGATGGAAGACGTGCCCGATGTCCTGCATTGTCATGACTGGCAGACAGGTATTTTACCGGCCTTCTTACGAATCCATTATCAACATATTGAAGCGTATCAACGCATTCGCACCGTGTATACCATCCATAACCTACAATACCAGGGGATTTTCCCAGAAGAGATTCTTGGAGAATTGCTACAGTTCGGTCCTGAACATTTCACGGCTGAAGGAATTCAACATAACGGTCTCGTCAATTACATGAAAGCCGGCATCGTCCATTCCGATCAAATCACGACCGTCAGCCCGTCGTATCGCGACGAAATCATGGAACCCTATTACGGTGAAGGGTTAGACGGGGCGTTGCGTCATCGCGCGGTCGACGTACGTGGTATTTTGAACGGAATTGATTTGGCGACAAACGATCCGAATACGGACCAACGGATTGCAGAGACGTATAATCTCGACACCTACAAAGAAGGAAAAGTTGTCAACAAGCGGGCATTACAAGAGCGACTTGGTCTTGAAGTGCGAGACGATGTCATGCTCATCGGTTTTGTCAGCCGACTCGTTGACCAAAAGGGGCTCGATTTAATCAACGGTGTCCGTGAAGAACTTGGACGGCTCCCTTGCCAGTTCGCGTTCCTCGGTTCGGGACAACCGGAATATGAAGGAATCGTTCACGAGATGACAGCCGCTCACCCGGGGAAAGTCGGGTCATATATCGGTTTTGACATCGAACTCGCACACTTGATTTACGCGGGATCGGATGCCTTTTTAATGCCGTCACGTTTTGAGCCTTGTGGTCTCAGTCAATTGATCTCCATGCGATATGGCACCTTGCCGATCGTACGTGAGACAGGTGGACTCCGGGATACCGTGAAGCCGTACAACGAGTTCACGCAAGAAGGGACCGGTTTTGGATTCATGAACTACAATGCTCATGAGATGTTGGCGACGATTGAAAAAGCGATTCGTGTCTTCTATGAAAAAGAAAACTGGCATGCCCTCGTCCATCAAGCGATGACCGCGGACTATAGCTGGAAACAATCCGCCAAGCAATATCGTGAGTTATATCATTTATTCGCATGAGTGGAAGGAGCTAACTTGATTTATGTTCACAGATAAACAAAGCTTTGTCGACGCATTTAAAGAACGGTTCATTGCATTGAACGGGAAGTCGATCGAGGATGGGACAGAGCAGGAAGTGTATCAAACATTGGCAACGATGGTACGCGAGCAGGCCATGCCCAAATGGATTCACACGCGCGACCGTCAAGAAGAAAAACACAGTAAGCAAGTCATCTATTTCTCGCTAGAATTTTTATTAGGTCGCTTCTTATACAACAACTTGCTCAGTTTAGACGTATTGGAGCTCGTTAGAGACGGACTGCAAGATCTCGGATACGACTTCACAGACATTACCGAGTTGGAACCAGAGCCGGGTCTTGGGAATGGGGGGCTCGGGCGCCTGGCCGCCTGCTTCCTCGATTCGTTGGCTGCACTCAGTTTACCTGGGCATGGAAATGGGATTCGCTATCGTTATGGACTCTTCAAACAGAAAATTGTAGACGGCTATCAAGTCGAGCTGCCGGATAACTGGCTCCGTGACGGGAACATGTGGGAAACGAGACGTCAGGATAAAGCGGTCGAGATTAATTTCGGTGGCTGGATTGAGATGAAACAAATCGGAGATCGATTGCGTGTCGTCCATCATCCAGACGAGGTTGTTCTTGCCGTTCCGTATGATATGCCGATTATCGGTTATCAAAACGATGTCGTGAATACGTTACGTCTTTGGAACGCCGAATCACCACTTGACGACGAGGCGTATTTAGAGAAGACGAAAGGGACGTATAAAGACTTGTTGAAACATAAACAGTCGATTGCTACCATTTCGGAATTCTTGTATCCAGATGATACGACGTATGAAGGAAAAGTATTACGTTTGAAACAACAATACTTTTTTGTATCTGCAGGCATTCAATCGATGCTTGCTTCCTATTTGAAGCGAAATAAATCACTTAAGCAGTTAGGCGACCATTACGCGATTCATATCAATGATACGCATCCGGTCGTCGCAATTCCTGAATTGATGCGCATCTTGATGGATGAGCATGGATACGGTTGGGACGAGGCGTGGCGGATTACGAAGAGCGTCATGTCGTTCACGAACCATACGCTACTCGCAGAAGCGCTTGAGAAATGGCCGGTCGAGATGTACCAACGCCTCCTGCCGCGCGTGTATCAAATCATCGAAGAAATCAATCGACGTTTCTGTCGAGACGTACTCGTCAACTATCCGCACCTCGAATCCCATATGGGAGAGATTGCAATTGTGTCAAACGAACAGATCAATATGGCCAATCTCGCTGTCGTCGGTTCTCATTCAACGAACGGCGTAGCGCAAATTCATACGGATATTTTAAAACAGCGCGAGATGCGTTACTTATATGAGATGTTCCCGCTTCGCTTCAACAACAAGACGAACGGGATCACACACCGTCGCTGGCTCTTGAAGTCGAACCCGCGACTATCTGACGCCATTACGGAAGCAATCGGTCCGTCATGGGTGGAACATCCGAACGACTTGGAGAAGTTGATGGATGTCTCGAAAGATCGGAGTTTCCAAGAAAAAGTCATGGACGTGAAGCAACAAAACAAATTGGACTTGGCGGCATACATTCAAGAAGAAACGGGAGAGACAGTGGACCCGCACTCGATCTTTGATGTACAAGTCAAACGCTTGCATGCCTATAAACGACAATTGCTGAATGCCCTTCACATCCATGCGCTTTATTTGAAGATTCAAGCAGACCCGACGTTTACGATGGTGCCTCGCACGTTTATCTTTGGCGCCAAGGCGGCACCGGGATACTACTATGCGAAAGAGATCATTCGCTATATCAATGCCCTTGCCACGCTCATCAATAAGGACAAGCGGGCGAGTCAATTCATTAAAGTCATCTTCCTTGAAAACTATCGTGTCTCCATGGCCGAACGGATTTTCCCAGGGTCTGACTTGAGCGAACAAATCTCGACTGCGAGCTATGAAGCATCCGGTACCGGAAACATGAAGTTCATGATGAACGGAGCCTTGACGATTGGAACGTTAGACGGGGCCAATATCGAAATTCGTGACGCCGTCGGTGATGATCACATCTTTATCTTTGGATTATCTCCGCAAGAAGTCATGAACTATAAGAAGTTCGGAGGCTATCATGCGGCAGAGATGTATCACGCACATCAGGAAATCAAAGATGTCATCGATGGTCTTGTCAACGGAACGTTCGATAAAGTGGGCGAATATCAATTTCAATCCATCTTCGATTCTCTCCTCGTCTATAACGATGACTTCCTCGTCTTGAAAGACTTTGTCTCGTATATGCGGGCACAGCGACGAGTCGATGAGGTGTTCAGTGACCAATCACGTTGGGCTGAAAGCTCGATCGTCAATACGGCGAAGTCAGGAATCTTCTCGAGTGACCGTACCATCACGGAATACGCAAACGCGGTCTGGAATATCAAACCGACGAGCGTAAAATAAAAAGGATCCACCCTTAGGGGTGGACCTCGTTTTCTGGATAGCTGATCCAATCGGAATAGGATCCCGCATAGAGTCGGACATCATCTTTTCCGAGAGCGTGAAGCGCCAAAATATTGACGCAGGCGGTCACACCGCTACCACAGTAAAAGATGGGGTTCTCAACGGGAAGAACATCTTTATACAGTTCTTTTAAGTCGTGGAAGTCTTCTAACGTCCCGAGTTCTGTGATGGCCTCGGCATAGGAGCAGAGCAATGCGTTCGGAATATGACCTGCTTTTGAGTCGATTGGTTCATGTGACCCGTTGAAGCGATCTTCGGTTCGTGAATCATAGAGCGAGCCGCTCGCAGCAGCTTTCACTTCATCGAGTGTCGCAATCATATGGTCTTGGAAGTCTGGCGTATAGTCGCTTGTCGGATAGTGTGGAACGTCCGTCGTGGTCTCACCGCAATAAGTGATGCCAGATTGGATACCGCCTTCTAACACAACGACCCGTTCGTGACCGGCCCATTTGAAGAGCCACCATGCACGGGCTGCGAATGGGAAGCCGTCATCGTAAATGATGACCAAATCTTCTTTTTTCAAGCCGATGCGACGAAGTGTTGCCGTCCATGCTTCTTTCGAAGGGAGCGGATGACGTCCGCCATGTTCGCCGAGCGGACCGGACAAGTCTTCCATCAAATCGAGAAAGACAGCGTTCGGAAGATGTCCCTTTCGGTAGACATATTTACCATAGGACGCGTCGTTTAGCGAATATCGGCAATCGATGAAACGAATCGAGTTCGTATGCACGATTTGTTTTAACTCTTGGGCACGCATTGTTGGAAACATTAATATCACCTCGAGGTTTCGTTACTCTCATCGTATACAAGATGGAAGCAATTGGCGAGTACTTCGATTGAATTTTTTGAGGGTGAAAGGGGAATGAATCATGACATGGCAACAAACGTATGACCGTTGGAATCAATTCGAAGGGCTCGAGCCGCATTTACGTGCGGAACTTGAAGAACTCGCAAAAAATGAAACCACATTAGAAGATGCATTTTATAAGACGCTCGAGTTTGGAACAGGCGGGATGCGTGGAGAAATCGGACCAGGTGCGAACCGGATGAACGTCTATACGATTCGAAAAGCGTCACAAGGATTTGCTGATTTTATCTCAGCATCAGGGGAAGAGGCGAAACGTCACGGCGTCGTCATCGCCCATGACTCACGTCATTTTTCGCCTGAGTTTGCATTAGAAGCGGCGCGGACATTGGCGTCAAACGGAATCAAGACGTATTTGTTCCCAAGTTTGCGAGCCACACCTGAACTGTCGTTTGCCGTTCGTCATTTAAATGCGTTCGGTGGCATCGTGATCACGGCGAGCCACAACCCACCGGAATATAACGGATTCAAGGTATATGGGGCAGACGGAGGACAGCTTCCACCAGCGGAAGCGGATGAACTCGTTACGTACGTCAATGCGATTGAAGACGAGCTGAAAATTGAGATTGAAGATGAAGCGGCGCTCCGACAAACGGGGCTACTCCTCACAGTTGACTCATCAGTCGATGAAGCCTATATGGAGGCGCTCCAGTCGATTCGGATTCATCATGACGTACAGGACAACCCGCTTCGGATTGTCTATTCACCACTCCACGGGACGGGACGCCGTCCGGTTATGGAAGGATTGAAGGCGTACGGATTTGAGCACGTGACAATTGTAGAGGAGCAGGCAGAGCCAGATGGTGCGTTCCCGACTGTCAGTTATCCGAACCCGGAAGAAAAGGCTGCATTTAAATTAGCAATGGAATACGGGGACCGTGTCGATGCTGATTTACTTATGGCGACGGACCCGGATGCGGACCGTGTCGGCTTGACCGTGCGCGGACGGGACGGGGAATGGTTCGTCTTGACTGGGAACCAGACAGGCGCGCTCCTAATGGAATACATCCTCTCACAAAAGAGTGAGACAGGTACGTTGCCGTCTAATGGATTTGTCGCTAAGACGATCGTCACGTCTGAACTCGGTGCTGCGATTGCAAAAGCGTACGGCGTACATCTCGAAAACACGTTGACTGGATTCAAGTTCATCGGTGAGAAGATCAAACAATATGAAGAATCAGGCGAATATGAATTCCTCTTTGGGTATGAAGAAAGCTACGGCTATTTGATTGGAGACTTCTGTCGTGATAAAGATGCCGTTCAGGCTTGTTTACTCGCAGCCGAGATGGCAGCTTATCATAAACAGCACGGTCGGACGCTTTATGATGCGTTACAGTCGATTTACGAGAAGTATGGATTCTACGAAGAGTCCTTGCAGTCGATGACGTTAAAAGGAAAAGCTGGTCTCGAGCAAATCGGACGGATGATGGAAGCGTTCCGCGCCAATCCGCCAAAAGAAGTCGGTGGATATGAAGTCGTTCGTTTTGAAGACTATAAGAAACAAGTGGCGACCGACTTACAGTCCGGTAAATCGGAAACGATTGAATTGCCATCATCAAACGTCTTGAAATTCGTCTTTGCGGACGGTTCGTGGTTCTGTCTTCGTCCATCTGGAACCGAGCCGAAAATCAAGTTTTATTTCAGTGTGCATGCGGATCGTGCCGAGAAGACGACCGCCAAACGTGAAGCGATTGAAGCGGATGTTATGACACAAGCGAAAGCGATTGATTGATAAGGGACATCACTCTAGAAATAGGGTGATGTTTTTTGTTTGACATGAAGACATTGCGCCAGTATGATGAGGATATTGTTTAAAACCGTGTAATCATATAAGGATTATAGGAAAGGCGGAATTATTATGAAAAAGACATTAACGAGCGTACTCGCAATCGGAGCTTCAGTCGGGCTTCTCGCAGCATGCGGTAACGAAACTGACAGTGGAGCGGACGAAGCGGTCATCACGGTCGGAACAGAAGCGACATACCCACCATTCACGTACAAAGAAAAAGGTGAATTGACTGGATATGACATCGACGTCTTGAACGAAGCGGCAGAACGTGCCGGTTATAAAGTGGAATACGAAGCAATGGACTTCAAAGGACTTGTCCCGGCACTCGACGCTGAACGCATCGACATGATTGCCAACCAAATGAGCATCACAAAGGAACGTAAAGAGAACTATGCATTCTCTGACCCGTACGCGGTGTCAGGAGCTCAAGTCATCGTTGGTTCAGACAACAATGATATCCAAGGGATCGACGATCTTGACGGAAAAGTAGTCGGATCGACACAAGGTTCTGCTTATGCACAAATGGCTGAAGAAGCTGGCGCTGAAGTGAAATTCTACAAAGGTGCGAACCAAGTCCTTCAAGACCTCGAAGTCGGTCGTTTGGACGCGGCCCTCAACGACCGTCTCTTCATCTTGACGGAACTTGAAAAAACAGGTTATGACGTCAAAGCAGTCGGTGATATCTTCAACACAAGTGAAGCTGGATTCATGACACGTCAAGATAGCGACGTGCTTGATAAGTTGAACGACGCGCTCACAGAGATGAAAGAAGACGGCACGATGAAAGAAATCGGTGAGAAGTACTTCGGTGAGGATATCAGTCAATGAATGAACTGATCACGACCGTCATAGAGAACCGCTCGGCCTATCTTGAAGCCATCCAGCTCACGTTGATCGCCAGTGCCCTGTCGATTCTTCTCGCCTTGGCTCTCGGTCTGATCATCGCTTTACTTCATAGTAGTCCGATTAAAATCGTACGGTTGTTCACACGGACGTACATTTCGTTCTTCCGTGGAACACCGCTCTTACTTCAATTGTTGATCTTATATGTCGGGCTCACCGGGTTCGTTCAACTCAGTGGGATGCAGTCGCTCATCTTTGGATTAGGCTTCCACTTCGCAGCCTATATCTCAGAAGCGTTCCGAGCAGCCATCAACTCGGTCGACAAAGGACAAGTGGAGGCAAGTGTCGCACTCGGCATTCCGAAGATGAAACGTTTCAAAGACATCATTTTCCCACAGGCACTCTCACGTGCCATCCCCCCTGTCTCGAATTCGGTCATCGACATCATTAAGTCGACATCCCTCGGGACGGTCATCGCGGTACAGGAGTTGACGTATGTGTCTGACCAGATTGCGGCCACGACGTATTTGGTCATGCCGTTGCTCTTGTTCTCGGCGTCGATCTACTGGATTTTATCGACCTTGATCCAAGCCGGTCAACACAAACTCGAACAGCGTTACGCGATTCGATAAGAAAAACCTCGATTCAGACGAATCGAGGTTTTTTGTATGCCTTAACGGATGACTTGTTCTGTCTCTCCGTCGAAGAAGTGTGCTTTTGTCATATCGAGTGCGAGTTCGACATCGTCACCCATGTGGATGTTCGAGCGACCGTCAACGCGGGCTGTGAACTGTTGTCCACCGAGTTCAGCGTAGAGGTAAGACTCAGAACCCATGAGCTCAGCGACATCGATGTGCGCTTTGAACGTGTGTGTCGTTGGTGAGTCGATGTAGATTGGCTCATCGTGGATTGATTCCGGACGAATTCCGAGGACGAGCTCTTTTCCGACATAGCCACGATCACGAAGCGTCTTCATTTTTCCTTCTGGTACGTTGACTTCTTCACCGTTCGTGATGAATTTGCCTTCTGCGAGTGTACCGCGGAAGAAGTTCATCGATGGTGAACCGATGAAGCCGGCGACGAAGATGTTATCTGGATGATCATATACTTCTTTCGGCGAACCGACTTGTTGAATGATTCCGTCTTTCAAGATGACGATCCGTGTAGCGAGTGTCATCGCTTCCGTTTGGTCATGGGTAACGTAAATCGTCGTTGTATCCAAGCGGTTGTGGAGTTGAATGATCTCTTTACGCATTTGTACACGGAGTTTCGCATCCAAGTTTGAGAGTGGCTCATCCATCAAGAAGACTTTTGCGTCACGGACAATCGCACGACCAATGGCAACACGCTGACGTTGTCCACCTGAGAGCGCTTTTGGTTTACGCTCGAGGTATTCTTCCAAACCGAGAATGCGGGCAGCGTCTTTTACGCGACGATCGATCTCGTCTTTCGGGAACTTACGGAGCTTCAACCCGAACGCCATGTTGTCGTAGACGCTCATATGCGGATAAAGTGCGTAGTTTTGGAAGACCATGGCGATATCACGATCTTTAGGAGCGACATCGTTCATTCGTTTCCCGTCAATGATAAAGTCACCGTTTGAAATCTCTTCAAGTCCTGCGATCATACGAAGTGTCGTCGATTTTCCGCAACCAGACGGTCCGACGAAGACGATGAACTCACGGTCTTTGATGTGTAAGTTGAAATCGCTGACGGCCTTTACGCCACCATCGTAAATTTTATCAATGTGCTCTAAACGAATTTCTGCCATGTCGTTAGCCTCCTAAAGAATCTATGTGTATATAATAGCGCTTACAAGAATGATTATATGATGAAACCGCTTGCATTGAATATGGACAAGTTGCACAAAAACCGTTAATCGGATTTGTGCAACATGACCATGAGTTGAAGGAGGCTAGCGTCATAGAACGTTCGAGCATCGTAACCGGTCGTCTCAAACAGGCGATCGAGCCGATAATTTAGCGTGTTTCGATGCATGAACAGTGCTTTGGCGGTATGGGAGACATTTAACGAGTGACGAAACAACGCCTCTAATAGTTCGATCGTCGATAAATCGAGCATTTGCATCAGCGGCGCAGTGAGGTGCATCCGCTCTTTTGAGTCCTGTTGTAGTAAATAATGGTATAATAATTGACTAGCAGGGTAAGTTTTAGTAGACATATGTGCGTATGGCATGAGCAATTGATGTTGACGATACACATGGGCAAGCGAACCTTGTGGACGTTCGCTATAGACAGCATGTGCCTCGATGAAACAGTCACTCGCGATGGCCCGCAATACGTCCTCAAACTCCTGAAGATCGACGAATGGGCTTTGCTCAATTAGCTCGATATGTCTTGTCGACATCAAGATGACCTTGGCATGCGGCATAAAGTCACGGACGATATTGACGAAGGATTCGAACGATTCTTCTTCTGCTTCTTGGAGAGAAAGAGAGATGAGCCGAAACGGTTGCTCAAAACGAAACGTCTCATCTTGAAGTGTTGCTTGCCATTTTCGTTGATGGGGGTCTGATTGAAGGATTGGCGTCGCCCACATCGCCAACAGCTTTTGTTCGCGTTCGCTCAATTCGAACGCGGGGAGTCCGAATAGGATACCATCTTGCGTCTCGAACCAATCAAGGTCACCAGATGCATCTTCCGACCGATGGACAGCAGTCGGAAAAATCGATTTAATACGATCAAACGTATTCAATACTATCACCTCAACAACAATGTATCATATTTCAGATCGGAGGCTTGCAGTTTGGACGGGTTATTAAAGATTTTACTCATGATATTGATTGGGGCGACCATCGGGGGCGTGACCAACTTTCTCGCCATCAAGATGTTGTTCCGACCACATGAACCGAAATACATCGGTTCATTCCGGATTCCTTTTACACCAGGACTCATTCCGAAACGTCGAGATGAACTGGCATCTAGTCTAGGGAAGACGGTCGTCAAACACTTATTGACACCAGAGGGTATGCGGAAGCGATTGCTAGATGACCAAGTGACGACGCATATTACGCACTTTGCGCAACAAGAGGTTCAGACGATGTTACGCTCGGATAAGACGGTTCGAGAGTTGTTGGAACCTCTCTATCCGAACGCAGAGGCACGATTCCTCACGTTAGCAGATGACAAATTACGTGACGAGTTATCGAGCGTCATGGCTGAAGTGAAAGAACGGAAGCTGTTTGAATTACTTGGAGAAGAAGGGATGGACCGTGTACGAGTAGTCATTCCTGAAGTCGTTGAGGCGCTTCTCGTCAAATCAGAAGAATATTTCTATTCTCCGGAAGGTGAGGCGCAACTTCGTCACATGGTTGACTCATTCGTCCAGCGTCGTCTCGGGTTTATCGCAGGATTCATTCAAAATATGAACTTTGTCGAGATGGTTCGACCAGAAATCGTCAACATCTTACGTGGTCAATCGACCCGTGACGGAATGACGACGATGATTACGCGAGAATTTGAGCGATTCAGTGAGAAGACGGTCGATACGTTAATCGATGACCGACTCGAAGCAAGACTCATCGATGGCATCACAGATCAAATCGTATCTCGTTTGCCGATTGGACAATTATTGGATCGTCCGGTCTCGTCGTATACACAGTCCGTCGAATCCCGCGTTGTCGACGAACTTGTTCCTCAAGGTGTCACGCTTGTCATTGAGCGCTTCACGAACCAAATGGAGACGATCATGGACCGATTAAAGATTGATAAGATTGTGCAAGAGCAGGTCCAATCACTCGACACGTCGTACCTTGAAGAGATCGTCTTATCGATTTCGAAACGAGAGTTTCGGGCAATAACATGGCTTGGTGCGCTGTTAGGTGGTATGATTGGGTTGATTCAAGGGTTGATTGCCATCTTGTGATGGCTCTATGCCCTAATAGCATTTAGGAGGACGTTACATGTCACAAACAAACTTGTACGACCAAGCTTACCAATTGGAGAAAGCACTTCGCGATTCTGAAGAGTTCACAACACTCTCTTCTTTATACGATCGTGTCAATGCGGATGCGGAAGCGAACCAGTTGTTCGCTGACTTCCGTAACATCCAAATGACGCTTCAACAAAAGCAGATGCAAGGAGAGGAAATCTCTGAGCAGGAAATGATGGATGCGCAAACGAAAATGATGAACGTTCAACAGAACGAATTGATCATGGAGCTCATGCAAGAAGAGCAACGCATGCACCAACTCGTTACAGAAGTGACGAAAATCATCATGAAACCACTCGAGGAGCTTTATGCCCCGATGGTGAACGAAAACGAAGTTCAATAACAAATGATGTGCGGATGGCTTTAGAGCCATCCGTTTTTTTGTTGATGAGATTGTCACACGCTTTAAGTAAGCGCTTACATAAAGTGGGTTATAATGAAATTGTGACAATAGCGAAAGGGTGAATCAGCATGATCACGGTGATAATCCTTTTAGGGATGATTTTCTTTTTCATAGCAGGATGGTTACGGGCGGACTTAGTGGCATTGATTGGACTCGTTTGCCTCGTGCTCACACAACAATTGACCCCAGGTGAGGCGATGGCTGGTTTCTCCAATCCGGTCGTCTTGATGATTGCTGGACTGTTCGTGGTCGGAGCGGGATTGTTTCATTCTGGTCTGGCGGAACGGTTGGCTTCTTTGCTTGTTCCATACGCGGGAGGGAATGCGACGCGTTTATTCTATCTGTTTATGTTGACGGTGACGCTCTTGTCGAGTGTCATGTCCAATACGGGGACCGTCGCTTTGCTCATTCCTGTTGTGATGGTAATGGCACGAAAAATCCAACAATCTACGGATTCTTATCTCATGCCACTCGCCTTTTTTTCAAGCATCGGTGGAACGATGACACTGATTGGGACACCTCCCAATCTCGTTGCGGCAGAAGCACTCCGCGGCCTCGTGGATGAACCGCTCGGATTCTTTTCATTGTTTCCAATTGGTCTGGTCGTGATGGTGATTGGATTGATCTATTTCCGTCTAATCGGGAATCGCTTACTCCATCAAGAAGGGGCGAAACAGTGGTTGAAGACGGAGATAAGTGAGCCATTGCGTCCAAACGTCTATGTGATGTCGATTGCAAAGAGTCATCCGTTAATTGGGAAACAGTTACGTGACCTTTCATGGTCTCATGAAGGGGTTATAGTCTTGAAGGAACGAGTTCATGGACGGCACCATCATGAGACGGCTCATGCGGACACCGTACTACGTGCGGGGGAATTACTTGTCAGCGGTGAGGAACGGCACGTTCGGAACTTTTCTGAAAAAGAACAGATACCATTTGAACCGATTGAGGCCACCCGTGTAGATGATCAAACCGGAGGGGTTCTCCTGTTCACGGTCCCAGGGGTGAGTCGATTAATCGGGAAGCGTATCGGTGAGAGTCAGTTACGTAATCAATTTCATGTCAATGTCTTAAAAGTCATCCGACCACAAGAAGAGATTGCACACGTGCGATTGACAGACACCCCGTTGAAGCAAGGAGACATGTTGATGGTACAGGGGACATGGGATGATTTAGAGCGGATGGAACGAGAGACACATGACCTGTTATCAAATGAACGGGTGACCGAGGTAGCCAATCGAGTCGTATCGGGGCGTCATCAGCTTGCAGCAGGCATCATCATGCTCATGTTGTTGCTCATGTTCATATTCGAATGGGTCGATCCGACCGTTGCCGTATGGATGGCTGCGCTAGCGATGGTGTTGAGTGGGGCCGTCCGACAGATGGACGTCGCCTATCAATCTATTCAATGGTCCTCGCTCGTCTTGATTGCGGCCATGATCCCGGTAGGAACGGCGCTTGAAAAGGCGGGAATCATGGGATGGGTCGTTGAATGGATTGAAAGGACGTTTGCCGACTTTGGTCCTATATGGGTACTCGTCGTCTTATTCGTCTCGACCATGCTCCTTAGTCAAATCATCTCGAATACAGCGACCGCTATTTTGTTTGTCCCCTTAGCGATTGCACTCGCCGAATCGATGACTGTCAGTCCGGTTCCATTCGTCGTTGCGGTCGCCATCTCGGCATCACTCGCTTTTATGACCCCGTTCGGATCTCCGACAAATGCGATGGTCTTTAGTATCGGCAACTATCGGTTCATGGATTTTATCAAAGTCGGTGTGCCGTTACAACTCATCACGGGAATCGTAGGAATTTTGATGATTCTCATCCTCTTCCCATTTTGAATAGGAGGTTTGGGGACGAGTATCGAAAATAGACGTATCAGCAAATGAAAGGGCGGGCGATGATGAAAAAATGGATATTGGTTTTCTTCTGTCTCTTTCTTGTGGCATGTGGGAAAGAAGTGGGGACGGAACCAGAACCTGAGATGACGCAGAGCGGGAAGGTGGCCGAAGCGTATCTCGAGGAGCAACAGTACTCGATCGTTTCTTTTGAAGGAGAGCATACGAGTACTTTAACCTTAGAGGAACTGGCAGAGGATCGTGAACGGAACGTTTGGGGACTACAAACCGTATCACCGGATGAATACGTGGGTAAGACCATCTACTACGAAAACTTTACGGTGAAAGATCATCCGATTGGTGAGCAATCTCCCGCCGGTCAGACTGCTGTCTCGGTAATGATCGTGGATGGAAAGGTCATCGGCGGAACATCATTCCCCGTGACAGACGGATCAGGTTTAGGGAACGGGTATAGTTTGAGCGGAGAATCGCTTGAGGATATTCACCCCGATCTTCAAGAATGGCAGGATGCGTGGAATGAAAAATATGGTGAATGAAAAAGTAGACCAAGACAATCATTGTCCTGGTCTACTTTTGTTAAGATGCCGTCCCTTTCAATTTCCCCGGTAATTTGCAACGCTCGAAGTAGATGAGTTGCCCCCGTCGTACGATACGTGCCCCTTTATGCTCATGTCCAGCAGCACGAAGCATGTCGAGTCCTTGTTGTTTGGCCGACTGATCGTCGTTCGCTTCGAACATTTCATTCAATACGAGCGTGCCATCATTTTCAAATCCTGTCACCGTGTATGTTTCCATCCACACGACCCCCTTTTCTTCATTTTAATGAATGGTCATTCATTCTTCAAGAGAAGGTTTTGTCAGTTCGTCGAATGTCAGCTGTCGTGTCGATTCAGTTCGGGGAATCAAATCGGATACGGTCAATCCGATCAAACGGACGGGCTCGATGACGTTCATCTCGTCGAAAAGACGTCTGGCAAGTCGTCTAATCTCATCATGGTCATGCGTCGGGTGGTTTAATTTGATTTGATGACTCCGAGCCTGAAACTCGCTCGTCTTTATTTTGATGGTGACCGTTTGACAGCTCAAGTCGCGGCGATCGAGTTGACGCAATACGTCCTCCATCTCTGGGATGACCCGTTCGAACACTTCTTCCGGGTCATCGATATCAAATGCAAACGTCGTTTCTGACCCAATCGACTTACGCTCTCGCGTGGCCACGACAGGACGCGTATCACGTCCGTGTGCCAGTTCATATAGTTGTTGCCCACGATCATGTCCAAAAATGGCTTTCAGTTGCTCAGGACGAGTTTGTTGAAGGTCACCGATCGTATGATAACCACTTTTATAAAGCGTTTGGGCGGTCACTTTTCCGACTCCATGCATGGCTTCGATGGAGAGGGGAGCCAGAAAGGTTGCCACTTCATCGAGCGGAACGACCGTGAGTCCATTTGGTTTCTCAAATCCTGAAGCGATTTTCGCGACAAACTTTGACGGTGCGACTCCGGCAGATGCGGTGAGGCCGGTGCGACGCTTAATCTCGCCTAATATATACCGGGCGATAAAGGGTCCGGATGTACTCAATAACGAATTCTCCGTCACATCGAGGTAAGCCTCATCGAGCGAGAGTGGTTCGACGAGCGGTGTGACCGACTTAAAAATCTCCATCACTTGTGCGCTGACTTGTCGATAGGCCTGAAACCGTGGTTTGACAAACGTCGCATGGGGACACAAGGCAAAAGCGCGACGTGATGACATCGCGCTGTGTACGCCGTATTTCCTCGCCTCATAGGAACATGTCGCGACGACCCCGCGGCTGTGGGGAGGGCCTCCGACGATGACGGGCTTTCCTCGTAAGTTAGGACGGTCACGCTGTTCGACAGAGGCATAAAATGCGTCCATGTCCACATGAATGATGAGTCGTTCCATAACATCACCTTTCTTGTGTGAATCACTTTTCTTTCATTATACCGAACTTTTGTTCGTTTTTTGAGATTTTTGTTTTGACCGATGTTTCGTTGAAGTCGTCTGATTCGGAAACTGTAGCAATGACCCGATCCAATTCTTCCGTTTCAGCCACACTTGGATGATGAGCGTGAAGAGAAGAATCATGAGCCAGGCGAATCCATATCCAAGCGGCCATTCCAGTTCAGGCATATTTTTAAAGTTCATTCCCCAAACCGCACCGAATGCAACGACGGGAGTCGTCAGCGCGGTGAAGACGGTTAGTGCCTTCATGATTTCGTTCCCTCGAAAGTTCGACAGGGTGGAGGCGAGATCTGTCATCGCAATCACGTCTTCTTGATAATGATTGATGAGTGTCAGCAATCGACTGACTCGATAATCGGCAAGTTGATACGATTTTAACTGCTGCAAATCGATCGTTAAAAAAGCTTCTCGTCCCGCCATGACAAGCTCCTTATATGGAGTGACCGTATCCGACCACCGTTCAATCTCACTGCGAAGACCAAAAATCTCATTCATGAACGTAGCGGGAACTTGTCCCGTCATTTCACGTTGAGCTGCCATCAAACGTTCTTCAAACTCATCGATACCGTGAAAGTAGTTGTTCATCCGTTCGGCAAGCAACTCATAAAACGCCTCGATTGGAGAATCGCATTGTTTGGCGAAAACGGACTCATGGTGCAAATCATCAAAGCCGATTGTCCATAAAAAATCAGGTCCAATGAAGTAATGTCCAATTTTTTGTGGTTCCCGTTCTAACTGTTCATAGTCGAGTGTGAGTGAACCATACATATATCCATTCTCGACGACAATCTTCGTCACATTTGAGGTCGTCAATTGTTCAAGCCAATACGTATAGGCTTGAGCATATAGCTGATCAACATGAATATAATCTTCCGGTCGTGTATACCAATCCCATTCCATCATCCATTCCTCCAATTCACTATATTGATAGTATTCCCAAATTGTCAGGAATGTTGGCATCTGTCTCAAACTTTCGTTAAGATGAAGGTACTGAACAAGAGAGAGGTGCTTTCATTGACGACAAAAATCGGTCAGCTCAAAGTGGGCGACACGCTAGACCAATATGTCATGATCAAACAATCGTATAAGGGACTTGCCGGGAACGGGAAACCTTATTTAACATTAATCCTTTGCGACGAGAGTGGTGAAATCGAAACGAAATTATGGGATAGTGCCGATACCGAGAAGTATGCGACGAAAAAAATCGTCCATGCGGCCGGGGAAGTGATGGACTATCGGGGGCGCACCCAGTTGAAACTAAAACAAATTTCAATCATCGAGCAGGAAATAGACATCGCACCGTACGTCCGATCGGCTCCGATTCCGAAGTCAGAGCTCGAGACGACGATTCGTGGATTCATCACGTCACTTCAACACGATGAGATTCGCCGTCTTGTCGAGGAAGTCGTCAATCGTCATGAAGAGGCATACTTCACGTATCCGGCTGCCGTTCGACATCATCACGCGGTCTATTCGGGACTGGCATTTCATGTGATGTCGATGTTGAAGCTCGCGGATACGATGTGTGAACTGTATCCATCCTTGAATCGTGATCTTTTGATTGCGGGTGTGATTTTGCATGATTTGGCGAAAGTCATCGAATTGTCTGATGCGATTACGCCAGAATACACACTCGAAGGAAAATTACTCGGTCATTTGTCACTTATGGCATCGGAACTTGAAGTTGTGTCACGGGAACTTGGAACGGACCGCGAAGTGACGACCTTGTTGCAACATCTCGTCTTAAGCCATCACGGGAAGCCGGAATGGGGATCTGCGAATGCGCCACAATTACCTGAAGCGGAGATGTTATTCTTCATTGATAATATTGATGCGCGCATGAACATGTTTGAGAAAGCGTATGAAGGGGTCGAGCCCGGAACGTTCACGGAGCGTGTCATGGCTCTCGATAACCGTGCTTTCTATCGCCCGAATTTATAACAGGTGACCAACGAAAAAGGGGTACTCCATTGCTGGAGTGCCCCTTTGTGATTACTGTTCAGTTGATTCTGCTGCAGGTTCTTCTGAAGACTCGTCTGCGTTTTTAATCGCTTCTTTAACAGCGTCAAATTGTTGTTCTGCTTTTGCATCTTTTACGTCAACGTTGTATTTTTCAATCAACTCAGCGTAAATTTTGTTCGCATCGACAGAAGCTGATTTTTCAGCTGCCAATTCTTCACGAATACGATCTTTCTCGTCTTCGAGTTTCAAGTCTTTCTCTTTACGGTCTGTCACTTTGATGACATGGAAACCGAACTGAGATTGAACCGGCTCGGAGATTTTACCAACGACATCTTCTTTGAATGCGTACTCTTCGAATTCAGGTACCATCGCGCCAGCAGAGAAGAAACCAAGTTCTCCACCTTTTTCACCTGAACCAGTGTCCGTTGACTTTTCTTTCGCAAGTTCAGCGAAGTCTGCACCGTCATTCAACTCTTTGATGATGTCTTGTGCCTCTTCTTCAGTTTCAACGAGGATGTGGCTAGCTTCCACTTCCACGTTCTCTTTTGCGAATTGTGCTTCGATTTCTTCATCGGTCACATCGACAAGTTTCGATTTCGCAGCGTCAACGAGCATTTGTCCGCGAAGCGCTTCTTTAAACTCTTCCGTACCGCTCATACCGGCTTGTTGAATCGCTTGTTCGAACTCTTCTTCTGAGTTGAACTGTTCTTCTGTCTTGCTGAACTCTTCGTCTACTTTTTCTTGGTCGACTTGGTCACCGTATTCTTTTTCAAGAAGTGCATTCATCGTCTCTTGGAATGCGAGTTGTGGCACCATGCGATCATAGCTCATATCCGCGATTTCACCGCGTGTGATTTCGCCACCTTTGTATGTGACGACTGCTGAATTATCTGACTCTCCGCCGCCTGCGTTCGTTGCCGCATACGTACCGCCAGCACCGATAATGAGTGCGATTGCAGATGCACCGACGAGTGCGCCAGTTGAGAATTTTTTATCTTGCTTTTTTGGTTCGTTCGTCATTCCGTTTGACATGTATTCCACCCCTAATAATTCTTTAAAGTTTCTAAGTCCGACTATATCACATTTTCCTAATCATGACAGCTGTTCTCTTGTCTGTACAGTATCATAGCACACAATCCTGTCGTATAATGATGAAATAGAATGTGAAATGATGGGGTGAGGGAAGTGTCACTAGAGGAGAAGGTTGAGCATTTAGCCTATCAGATGAAGATCTTACTCGAGATTGTCGATTGGACAGACCGTCCGTTCGAATATGAGGTGATTCGAGCGAATTTGACGAAACAAGAAGTCGAGTCATTTTATCAATTGCTTGAGGAGATTCGGGCACAGCAAAACGAGCAATTGCGTTACGGATACACGTCCATAGAACCATTGCTCGTCCATTTTGCAGGTATGTTAGATGTGAGACTTGACGTCAAAACGATTCTTGAGGCATGTGTCCGACAAGGAATCGAGTTAGACGTCACAAAACCACTTTATCGGCAGGTCAGGCTTCTTGACTGAGTTCATCCTCATCAGGGCGTCTGCCTGCCTCTTCTGTGATCATTTTTGACGTTTCCGCAAAGATATCCATAAAGTTATCCCCGTACAAGCGACGCACGATAGCCGTCATATCTGTTAAGTCAGGGAACTTTCCATACAGTTCTTGGAGCGGAAGGGAAGCACGGAATACACCGTTCCCTTCTGGGTCGAAGGCGTGAATCGTTTCGAGTAATAACGATTCGCCTTCAGGTGTCAATTGAACGTACGTGTTTCGTTTGTCCGTCTCTTTTTTAGAAAACGTAAGTAATCCACGATCTTCTAACTTCTTCGAGAAGTTGAAAGCAGTCGAGACGTGCATGACGCCATATTTCGCAATTTCTGAAATCGATGCACCGCCTAAAGCGTGGGCAATCCATAAGATATGATGTTCATTGATATTCAAGTCGAACGGTTTGATCCAGTTTTGCCAGTCTTTTTCGACGGTTTTCCACAAAGCTTTACTCAATTGAATGATTTTGTGGCTATAGAGCATGGCCTCAGGGCCAGTGAATTCTTTTTCGTGTTCCATCTCGATCCATCCTTTCCGGATAAAAAGTCAAATATAATCGACGGACGATGACCTCAAACACTCACTGTGTTTGATTGACGGTTTTGTCAGTCATAGCAGACTGTACGTTCGAGAGTTCCTGAAGGTTCCCTTGGATGCGCTCGACTGAAGGCTGAATGTCTTGTTGATAGCGTTCGACTTCGGCTTTCACTTGGTCAGTCAATTCTTTTCCTTGCAGTTTTCCTGCGGCGGCAACCTGCGATGCATGTTTCGCCACATTCCCAAATTGTTCTTTTAGCGTAGTGATTGTGGATGCTCGATGTTGTTGAGCAGCGGCATCATTTGCAGTTCCTCGCGCCAATTTCTTCACTGTGGCGACTCCTAAAAATGCTAAAACAAAGCCGAAAGCAATCCAATCTCGACGTTGGCGACTCGACAATTCATTCCCCTCCTCAAGCTCGGATAATCAGAATTACATTCTTTTCATATTATTTTACCAAAAAAGAGTGATTAAAAACCTATATCGCAAATAAAATTTTTCAGAACATTCATTTTTGACCGAAAAATCATTTTATTTTAAAATACAGGTAAAGGAAGGTGATCCTCAGTGGAGAAAGCGAAGCGTTGGGTAGATGACATGCTTGACCTGTATCTCGCTGCGAAACGACTGGGAGATGACACTTGGGCCGAATCCATTATGAATACACTAGAGGCGGGATACGAGGCGTCGAAGCAAACGGAACAGGCACGTGAAGAATCGATGCGAGAAAAGCGGATGCTTGAAATAGATGCCCGTCTAACGAAATTACGAAAAGAATTTGAACAAGCGACATCTGTCAAGACGCGTCAACAGCTATACGAAGTGGCAATTAAGCTTCAGGTCGAGCGTGCGCAATTGGAAGAGGAACGAAAACGCCACCGTGATTCAATCAATCAATCATAAATGAGACCCGTCGTCGACGGGTCTCTGTCTGTTTATACGTGGGCATGAATGTTCGATGCAAGGGTAGTGAGATCTTCCGACGTGAAGGCGTCGTTTTGCGTGATCCACTTCGCACCAAATCCATCCTCGTGTCCAAAGCGCGGAATCAAATGGATATGGAAGTGGTACACCGTTTGTCCGGCAACTTCTTCGGCATTCGATAAGACGTTCATTCCGATGGCACCCGTTTCACGTTGAATCGCTTTGGCGATGGTCGGGACGCGTTTAAAGACATCTGCCGCCACGTCTTCCGGCAATTCATATACGTTTTTCGCATGATGTTTTGGGATGACGAGCGTGTGTCCTTTCGTCACTTGAGAAAGGTCGAGGAAAGCGACGACCGCTTCGTCTTCATATACCCGATAGGATGGGATTTCTTGTTTTGCAATTTTACAAAAGATACAGGTCGGATCTGTATGCATCTTCATTCCTCCATTCTTAAATGTCGTTTCTGTTCCATCATAACACGGAAGTTCGGGCGCAAGAACGATAGGAAGCGAGATGGATTCCTTCTATAATGAAGATAAGTGAGCGCAAAGGAGGTGAGCACATGCCCTATACGAGAAGTAGAAAAAAAGAGCGGAGTCCGAAAGTCTTTCTTTTGATCTCTAGTTTCACGATTCTAGTTGGAGCCATTGTTTTCTATATATATGCATACAAGCCGGCGGCAGAACAAGACAAAATTCACGTCGCATTCAAAGAGGCCTTATTAGAAGAAGACCGTACCTTTTTTGAGGAGGAAGTCGAATATCTTGGAGAACCTTTATCGAGAGCGGAGGCTCTACGATTCATGGGGTGGTTGAACGATGAAAAGTCCATTCGAGGAGAGGCTATCGCAGAAGTTGCGAAAGACCGAGCCAACCGAACGTCGGGTATGGAGGCGGACGGATTATTTCGTTTGATCGACACGGGGGAAGGACGGTATGGATTTTCTGACTATCGAATTGAACTACTCCCACAACGGATTGATGTGACCTCGGATGTACCATTGACGAATATTTGGATTGATGGACAACAGGTAGGACGGATTGATGAAGCCGATGATACGTTATCGTTTGAACAGATGCCGGGACAATATGATGTCAAAGCGGTAGCGGTGACAAATGGAGAGACGGTCACGGAAACCGAAACGATTCAATTGATATCTTCTAAATCCATTGAGTATGCCCTTATGCCTGAATCGAACGAAGCCATTGCCGGACAATTTGATTTGAAGCGGGCTGAGTTGATTGAAATTGAAGTGGAGGCGCAAACGGGTCACTCACTCGAAACGGTCGATTCATTAATTGGGCAGTCGAGTCAGCAAGTTCAAGAAACGCTTGGTGAACCGGCTGGAAAGCGTGAAGGAAAATGGGACTATGAGCGATTGGCTGTCACGTTTAAAGATGAGGAAGTGGAATCGATTCGGGTCGACCTCGATAAACGACCGGATGATTTGATTGCCCTCCTCGGTGAACCGAAAGCGAAGTCGGAACACCCACTCGGAACAGAGTGGGGTTACGGTCAATCGTTCTTCGAATCATTCTTTACGTTCTTTGGTCTTGAGACCGAGAAACAGTTTATCGAAAAGAACGAGGCAATGTATTTACTGATCCAATGAAAAAAGAGGGACATTCCACAATGGAAGCCCCTCCGATACATAATCTTATTTTTTACGCATTGATTTCATAACGAACGATACAATCAAGATTAGGATAATCGCACCGATAAGAGCCGGGATAATCGCGATATCCGCAACGATTGGTCCGAAGTTACCAAAGATAAGTCCACCCAACCATGCACCGATAATCCCCGCGATGATGTTACCAATGATTCCACCTGGTACGTCCTTACCTAAAATTAATCCTGCTAACCAACCGATGATACCCCCGATAATCAAATAAAGAATAAACCCCATCATTCATTTCTCCTTCCTCTTTTTGCCCATTGTTCTTTACAACGATTTTGTGGAACAATGGAAGTATTGATGTTTATTTTAAAATGCCTTACAGTTCAGATTATTCCCATGTGACAACATTTAAAACATATACCACGAAAAAAAGATGAAAATGAAAGGTGTGGTTTTCATGCTGCACGTCGATCGATTGAACGGCGGATATCTCGGTAAACAAGTTTTGCATGACATTTCGTTTGAAGTAAAAAAAGGGGAGCTCGTTGGGTTGATAGGGCTAAACGGAGCTGGAAAATCGACGACGATCAAACACATTTTGGGGTTATTGTCACCCCTCTCCGGAAAAATCGAAATTGATGGTGAGACATTAAATTCTTCTGAAAAGAACTATCGTAAGAAAGTAAGTTACATACCGGAAACACCGATATTGTATGAGACGTTAACCTTGCAAGAACATATTGAATTGATGGGGAAGGCGTACGATGTGAATCCGGAAGAGTTGGCTGCGCGTACGAAACGTTTGGCGAAAGAGATGCGAATGGAAAAACAACTCGCCTGGTTCCCTTCCGTCTTTTCAAAAGGGATGCGTCAAAAAGCGATGATCTTGTGTGCGCTCGTGACGAAAACGCCGCTCTTGATTGTTGATGAACCATTTGTCGGTCTCGACCCACTAGCGATTCGTCAATTGCTTCAGTTGTTTGATGAATATAAACAAGACTGTGCGATTTTAATGTCCACCCATATCCTCGAAACGGCAGAGCGGCACTGCGACCGATTCGTCTTCCTCCATCAAGGAGTCGTCATCGCAAGCGGAACAGCGGCGGAGTTGCGTGACGTGTATCGATTGTCACCTGATGCGACACTTGATGACATATATGTAGAAGCAATCGCGTCGGAGGAACGGTCGTCATGAATCGATTTACAGCAAGGCTCGGGACCTGGATGGAAGAGGTCGTCAAGTACAGTCGCTACGTTGCAAACGGGGGACTGCTGTTCACGCTCTATTTCACCTTGATTTACGGGGCGTTCGTCTACAATAGCTTCTTAGAACGAATCGATGGGACATTCCCCGGGACGTGGATTGCTACGGCGGTCCTTTTAATCATGCCGCTCGGTCATCGCCCGCGAACATTCGTCCAGGAGGCGGATCAAGTGTTTTTACTTCCAGAGTTAGGAGGTATTCGTTCCTATATGGTGGGGGTACGTTTATTTAATCTCGTGTTTGCTGCACTACGTGGATTGCTCTTCCTGCTCGTTTTACTTCCGCTCCTCGTACGGACAGAGAGTTATTCGAGTATTGAAGTATTATCCTTCGTCGTGACGATGGTCATGTTGTCAGCTGCAGGTCGGTTGGCAAAAGTGGAAGGAGTGCGCGAATGGACAATCCTGCCGTTTGCACTTGGAAGTGGTGTCTTGTTATTGATGAATTGGACACAGTGGGCATGGATCCCCGCATTCGCTCCCTTCATTCTCTTGCATCTGAAGCGTAATGAGCGGATTCCGCTTCTCCATTGGTTGTCACTCGAAGAGAAGAGTCGGGCACAATTTGAACGGGTGATCAGCTGGTTCGTCGATTTGCCGACCTTGAAAGAAGAGGTTCGAGAGCGCCGGCTATTGACTCGGCTTCTAGAAAATCGGGTCCTACGGCGCGTGGACGCTTCACGTTACGTGTACGGACTTCGTATTCTCCGTTCGAACGACTCACTTGATTTAATTCTGCGTTTGACCGTAGTGGCGCTCATTGTCATGTGGATGTCGGGAGGATGGTACGTCGGCTTGGTTACGCCACTCTTTGTAGGCTTGACCGCGTTACAGCTCGTTCCTTTATTTAAACGGTTAGAAGCGATTTCCATTGTTTCCTGGCTACCGATTACACGCGATGAGCGAATCGCAGGGTATTCGTGGTGGGCGATGCGACTGCTCGTCATCCAGTCCGTCGCTCTAGTGATTGCATCTGTCGCTTTCGGTGCCACATGGGATGCGGCGGTCGGGTTGGTCTTGTCTATCTTGGTCACACGCTATTACTTAAGTCGATTAAAATAATAAGAAGGACATCCTGTGCGGGATGTCCTTCTCACGTGATTAGATTATTTTTTAGGTGACATGACGGATACGCTCGAACCGAGAATCTTCGGGAGGCGTCCTGGTTTCTCAGTTGTTTCTTCGACTTCACCGTATGCTGATACACCATGTTCTGCGATGTCGAGGCCGACATCTTCTTGTTCTTCTGTGACACGGAGTCCGATTGTGACGTCGAGAAGTTTCAAGAAGACATAACTTCCACCACCGGCGATGACCATCGCGATCAATACACCGAGTGTCTGCACACCGAGCTGTGTCAATCCGCCACCGTAGAAGAGTCCAGCAGAACCGATCCCTGTAATCTCAACGAGTCGAGGAGATGCGAAGAAACCGAGTGCGAGTGTTCCGATGATCCCAGCGACTCCGTGTACGGAGAAGGCGCAGAGCGGGTCATCCACATACTTCGCCATCAAGATGCTCGTTCCGTATGTTGCAACAGATGCGAGTGCACCGATGACGACAGCTGCCCACGGTTCGACGAACGCGCATGCTGCCGTGATGGCAACGAGTGCCCCCAGTACTCCGTTCACGATTGTCGGGATATCTGCCGTCTTCCGATGGAGCATGACGATTGCAAGAGCACCGAGTGCACCGGCTGCTGTGGCGAGCATTGTTGTCAACGCGACGTAACCGAAGAATCCGTCAGCGACCGACATCGTCGAACCGGCGTTGAATCCGAACCAGCAAAGCCAAAGCACGAGTCCACCGACGACCGTCAACACGTGGTTATGACCAGCGAGTGATTCCGTCTTCCGACGTGGTTTCAAGATGATTGTCGCCATGAGCGCTGCCATCCCACCTTGAAGATGAACAACCGCTGATCCGGCGAAGTCTTGCATCCCCATCGATCCAAGCATTCCGCCAGCCCATACTGAGCGAGCGACGATTGGGTAGAGGATGGCAACGAAGAAGATACCGAACAGAACGTAGGCAGAAAGCTTAGCCCGTTCCGCAAATCCACCCCACGCGATGGCAAGGGAAACTGCAACGAATGATAACTGGAATAAGAATTTAATGTCGATGGAGACGTTCGCCCAGTCGAGACTTGTGAATGATCCGCTTAAGAAGAATCCTTCTGTCCCAAACCAAGTCGTCCCGTCACCGAACGAGAGACCGAACCCGACCGCCCAAAAAGCGAGTGCCGCCACAGAGAGGCTGATAATTTGTTTGACCGCGACGTGACCGGCGTTCTTCGCCCGAAGCGTCCCTGTCTCGAGTAATCCGAAACCTAATTGCATCGTCAATACGAGCAATGCAGCGATGAGTACATACAGCGTGTCCATATAATAGAGAATGTCTTCCATGTTCATGCCCTCCTTTTTCTTAGGTGCTTTCCAAAAGTTGACTTCAGTGTAAAACGAAAAATTCATGCTGGATTGCATTTTGTCAGATTATCTGACATAGTTTTTTTATTAAGGAGGCGAGGCTGAATGGACTATAAATCGAAGAAAGTGATCGGGATGGGCGTTGTGACTGAATTGACGGGACTTTCGGAGCGTCAAGTCCGGTATTATGAAGCAAAAGGTCTCGTCTTTCCGGAACGGACAAAAGGTGGTTCACGTAAATATTCTTTCCATGACGTGGAACGTTTGGTCGAAGTGGCGACTAAACTAGAGGATGGATGGCGAATTCAAGATATTAAGGAACGAGAACGACGATTGTCGACGAAACAGCGTGATGATTTGATTCGAGGTCAATTGAATTCTGCCTTCCGAACATTTCCGACAAAAAAATGACACAAAGAAAACACAATGAAAATGCTTCACATTAGCATAATTCTAATTAATTTCTGTATAATGTTTTTGAGTTCACAAACACGAGAATAAAGAGTGTAGGAGAAATTTAGAGGGGAATGACGCGACGTATGAACGATACTATTTTAAAAGCGTTTAAAGGAGAGGCGACAGATTATGTACCTGTATGGTATATGCGCCAAGCCGGACGCTACCAACCGGAATATCGAGAGATTAAAAAGACGAGGTCACTATTCGAGATCACGCATGATCCTGAACTTTGTGCATATGTGACGGAACTTCCGGTGAAACAACTCGGAGTCGACGCGGCCATTCTATATAAAGACATTATGACGCCACTTCCGTCGATGGGAGTCGATGTCGAGATCAAGAGCGGGATTGGACCGGTCATCGATAACCCGTATCGAACGATGGAAGATGTGGAACGCTTAAAACCGTTAAACCCGGAAGATATCTCATACGTCTTCGACACGATCCGTCTACTACGGGAACGACTAGAAGTTCCGCTTATCGGCTTTTCAGGCGCACCGTTCACATTGGCGAGCTATATGATCGAAGGGGGACCGTCGCGGAACTACCATCGTACGAAAGCACTCATGTATGCAGAACCAGATGTATGGAATGCATTGATGGAAAAACTCGGCGACATGGTCATCACGTATGCGAAGGCGCAAGCGGATGCCGGCATTCAAGCGTTCCAATTGTTTGATTCGTGGGTCGGGACGCTCAGCCGCAAAGATTATGCACGTTACATCAAACCGACGACGGAGCGTATTTTTAAAGAACTACGTTCACTCGACATTCCGCTCATCATGCACGGTGTCGGAGCGAGTCATCAAATCGAGGAATGGCACGACCTTCCCCTTGATGTGGTCGGACTTGACTGGCGTCTGTCAGTACAGGAAGCACGGGACCGTGGCATCACAAAGGCGGTTCAAGGAAACTTAGACCCGTCGTTCTTGTTAGCTCCATGGCCGGTCATCGAAGAGAAGGTAAAGGAAATTTTAGATGAAGGAATGAAACAGCCAGGTTACGTCTTCAACTTGGGACATGGGGTGTTCCCTGAAGTCGACCCGGCCGTACTCGTCAAATTGACGGCATTCATTCACGATTATTCACGCGAAAAAATGGGAGGCAACGAATCATGAAAACAGTCGGACTACTTGTCATGGCGTACGGCACACCGTACAAACCGGAAGATATCGAGCGGTATTACACGCACATTCGCTACGGACGCAAACCGTCACCGGAAGCACTTCAAGATTTAACGGAACGCTACGAGGCGATTGGTGGCGTATCTCCACTCGCGAAAATTACGATCGATCAAGCAGAGACGCTTCGTGACATCTTGAACGAGCGTCATGTGGGTGAGATCGAGTTCAAACTGTATATCGGACTAAAACATATCGAACCGTTCGTAGAAGATGCGGTCGCGCAAATGGCGAACGACGGCATTAAAGAGGCGGTATCGGTTGTCTTAGCACCTCATTACTCATCATACAGCGTCAAATCATACAACGGACGTGCCCATGAAGAGGCCGCGAAGTATGGCATCGACATTCGTTCGGTAGAGTCGTGGTATGATGAGCCGAAGTTTATCAAATGGTGGGCGAATGCGATTAACGATACGTATGCGTCATTGCCTGTACCGGCTGAAAAGACATGTCTCATCGTTTCAGCGCATAGTCTTCCTGAGAAAATCTTGGCTGGTGGCGACCCGTATCCGGATCAGTTGAAAGAAACAGCTGATAAAATTGCCATTGAAACAGGCGTCCCGCATTATGAGATTGGTTGGCAGTCAGAAGGGAATACGCCGGACCCATGGATCGGACCGGATGTTCAAGATTTGACGGCTGAACTTTATGAAAAGCATGGCTACGAGGCGTTTGTCTATACGCCGGTTGGCTTTGTTGCAGACCATCTCGAAGTATTGTTCGATAACGACGTCGAGTGTAAAGTTGTCTGTGACCGCCTCGGTGTTCACTACGCACGTCCAGCTATGCCAAATGCAGAGCGAAGCTTCATCGAAGCCATCGCGGATCGAATGGAAAGCGTGATTGTGCATCATGCGTAAATTCACGATTGTCGGTGGTGGGATCACAGGTCTCACCGCCGCTTTTTATGCGGAGCGTTATTTGCCGGAAGACGTGACCATCACGTTGCTCGAGGCGACCGATCGCCTCGGAGGAAAGATTGATACGTATGAGACGGGCGAGTTTGCGGTGGAACGTGGTCCGGACTCGTATGTCTTTCGAAAGACTGCGATGACGGAATTGATTGAAGACGTCGGCTTAGGCGATGAACTTGTCCGCAATGGAGTCGGTCAGGCTTACGTCCTTCATCATGACGGGCTCCATCCGATTCCGAAGCAGACGGTGATGGGGATCCCGCTCGACGTCAATGGGTTTCGTGAAACGACGTTGCTTTCGGAAGAAGAGCACGAGGACTTGAAACAGATGTTGCTGTCACCACCGAATGTAAAAGCACCTGATTCGGACGTTTCACTCGGTCTGTACCTTCGTGAGCGTGTCGGAGATCCGATTGTCGACCGATTGATTGAACCGTTACTCTCTGGTATTTATGCCGGAGACATCGATCAAATGAGTGCGATGTCGACATTCCCACAGTTCATCGAGGGAGAAAAGAAATACGGGAAC
Source organism: Exiguobacterium sp. 8H (assembly GCF_902506255.1). GTDB lineage: Bacteria > Bacillota > Bacilli > Exiguobacteriales > Exiguobacteriaceae > Exiguobacterium > Exiguobacterium profundum. Next base: position 2,868,333 of record NZ_LR733429.1, read on the forward strand.
TTGTATGAAGGGATGCGACACTTACGTCCTGAACAACGAGTCGCGGAAGTCGGGGCGAAGAAGGTTGGTCAGTTCGCCTCGTTGAAACGTGGACTCAAATCACTGACGGATCGCTTGGCAGAACGGTTGGACCGAACTGAAATCGTATTAAACTGTTCCGTTGAACAAGTATCCGAGCGTGAGGACGGGTACCGCCTCTTCACGAATCGCGGAGACATCGATACGGACCATCTGGTTTTGACGGTCCCACCGCGTCTCATACGTCAGTTCCTCCCGAAAGTCGATAGTGACTTCTTAGCGGATATGAAGCCGCATGCGACGGCGACGTGCTCACTTGTCTTCAAAAAAGAAGATATTGAACTTCCTTTTGTCGGGACAGGGTTCGTGACGAGTCAAGAAGCAGATGTGACTATTACTGCGTGTACGTTCATCGACCAAAAATGGCCGCATGCGGTACCGGAAGGATATCACGTTCTTCGTGTCTTTTTAGGGCGCCCCGGGGCAGATGATATCGTTGAAGCATCTGATAAAGAAATCATCGAGACGGCATTACACGATCTTCGAGGCCTGATGCGCATCCATCGGGAGCCGATTCAAACCGTCGTCAGTAGACTCCGTGATGGGCTGCCTCCTTATGCAGTCTTTCATGCGGACCGCGTAAAAGCACTTCGGGCCGAGATGAGCCGGGTATATCCAGGCGTCATTCTCGCAGGAATCGCCTATGACGGAATTGGGATGCCTGACTGTGTGAAGAGTGTACGGGAACAAGTGAAGGCTTTGCGTGAAAAAAATTGAGATTTGATGAAGGGAGGGTTCGGATTGTTCCGAAGCCCTCTCTTTTTGTTATAGTTAAAAGCGAAAGAGAAAAAGGAGTGATGGAAGATGGCAACGTATAAACTTTTTGTATCAGACATGGACGGTACGATTTTGCACAACCACACCAAAATCGCGGATGAGACAGCGGAGATTGTTCGTGAAGCAGAGGCAGCAGGGATTCGCTTTGCGATTGCGACGGGGCGCAACTATGTGAATGCGAAACAGATTTTAGACGAGGTCGGACTTTCTTGCCCGATTGTCTCGTCGAATGGGGGACGTGTGCTCGACACATCGGGAGAAATCCTTCATGAAATCGATTTGACGATTGAAGAGGCGCTTCAAGTCATCGATGTCCTTCATCAAGATGACAAGTATGCGGACGTTTTTTACGAAATGTACACAGAAGCGGGACTCGTGGCGAGCCGTGGCGATTTGATTGAAGCATCGATGAAAAACTTGAAAGCGAATGGTGACGACCGCTCGCTCGAGATGTACGAATTCTTTAAGAATCGCTACTACGTCAACGAAGACGTCAAAATTGTTGATGACATTGAGAACTTTATCCGAGAAGAAGCGGGACGTGTCTACAAGTTCATCGCTTTCTCGAGCCACCTTGAGAAAATGAACGGACTTTGGAAAGAAATCGAAGACCAAGTCGAAGGGGTGTATGTCACGTCTTCAGGCAATGATAACATCGAAGTGATGGCACACGGTGCAGATAAAGGGAACGGTGTGACAAAACTTGCCGAACATTATGGCATCGATTTATCTGAGGTCGTCGTGATCGGGGATAACTTGAACGACGTTCCGATGTTCAAAGTGGCCGGTAAAGGGATTGCGATGGGCAATAGCCATGAAGACTTGATTGCCATCAGCGACCATGTCACCGAACGCCATGATGAGTATGGTGTGGCGAACGCATTGAAGCGCGTGATGACAGGTGAGTGGAAGTAAAAGATTTGTCGAGGGCTCGTCTCGTTTCGTATAATACGAGTAACGAACATCCGACTAGGAGGAAATAAACTGTGAAATTTATTTTTAATCCGGATATCCGCGACCCGAAGCTCAACTTGGCGGTTGAAGAGTATATCCTTAAACATTTGAACGTAGACCATGAAGATTACTTCTTGTTCTATATCAACGGTCCGTCCATCATCATCGGGAAAAACCAAAACACATCAGAAGAAGTTAACTTAAAGTACATCGAAGAGAACGGCATCGATGTCGTTCGACGTCTCTCTGGTGGAGGTGCCGTTTATCACGATGAAGGAAACTTGAACTTTAGTTTCATCACAAAAGACGATGGCAACTCGTTCAATAACTATAAGAAGTTCACACAACCGATCGTGGATGCGCTTCGTAACCTCGGTGTCGAGGCAGAGCTGACAGGTCGTAACGACATTCAGGTCGGAGAACGCAAAATCAGCGGGAACGCACAATTCACGACGCGTGGACGCATGTTCAGCCACGGGACGCTCATGTTCAACTCGAACATTGAAGAGGTCGTGAACTCACTTAACGTCTCGGAAGAGAAAATGCGTTCAAAAGGAATCAAGTCAGTTCGTAGCCGTGTAGCGAACATCACTGAATTTTTAGAGCGTGAGATGGAGATGGAACATTTCGTCGAAGCGCTTCTCCATTCGATTTATGATGGAGAACAACCGGAACGCTATGTGCTTCGTGACGAGGATTGGGAAATCGTCCATGATATCTCGAAAGAACGCTATGCGAACTGGGACTGGAACTTTGGGAAGTCGCCGAAGTTCGACGTCGAGTCGAAACGTCGTTTCCCAATCGGGACGATTGATGTCCGCTTGAACGTCAACAAAGGGACAATCACAGAAGCGAAGATTTACGGTGACTTCTTCGGTGTCGGTGACATCCAAGATGTCGAGCAAGCGCTCGTTGGGACGCGTTTCGAACGTGCGGCCATCCGTGAGCAATTGATGCAACTCGATTTGAAACATTACTTCGGAAATGTCGAGCTCGAGGAATTAGTCGATTTGATTAGTTAAGTTAGTCATGGCGGTCTCTACGGAGGTCGCCTTTTTTTGGCAGTTTCGTGAACGTTGAACGTACGGATTGCACCTGGATGGGAGAAGGCGTATCATAATTTGTGCAAGCGCTTTCGTAGAGGCTGATCAAAAATAGGAGGAATCACAATGTATCGAAGGCTCAGTGAATGGATGGACCCGAGTCGGATGTGGGTGACGGAACAATCGACGTTTGAACGTGCGATTATGGCGGTAGGTCTTGAATTAGAACGAAAAGGCATGGTCAGTTCTTCATTTACGCGAGTCGTTCTCGATCAAGAAACGATCATTCCTTCTGGGGTGAGTGATGTCGCTGTGCCGGTTGCGGTCATTGATGTTCCTATCTCCATAGCGAAACGAGACGGTATTTCCCTTCTTCATCTGCTGAACACGTGTAAAGTAAAAACCATCACGGGAGAAACGATTCAAGCGAAAGCGATATTATTCATTACGGCTACGAATGAATCGAAGAAACAAGGCTATCATAAACTGATTGATGATTTGCTCATGGATGATGAATCCCTTCAAGCGCTCGTCCACGTGAAAAGTCGAGCTGGATTGTTCCACTTGCAAGCGAACTTTTTGGAAGCGTTTTCTTATTGAAACATTTCATGTACAATAGAAGTAATTGAAAAGAGCGCGGACAACGTGCTCTTTTTTATGGCTCAAAAGTGAATCATCATTCATTTAAAGGGGGATTACCATGGCAAACTTAGTCAAGTCACTACAAGAAGTAGTGATTGCTCACCCGCAGAAAGCAGCGTATGTGTTTGGGGAAGACACGGTGAGTTACGGACAGTTTTATGGGCAAGTCAAGGCGATGGCGTCGACACTTGAGCAAAAAGGAATTGGACAGGGCGATCACGTCGCCCTCGTTCTCGGAAACAGTCCTGCGTTCCTGATTGCATATTTCGCTGTGTTGTCACGTGGAGGGGTCGTCATTCCGATCAACCCTACATACACGCCTGATGAAATGGCCTACATTCTGCTTGATGGGGATGTAAAAGGGATTGTTGGCTTATCACCGCTCGTCGCACAGGCGGAAGCGGCACTCACGAAGTTGCCTCACTTAAAACTCGTGATTTCCGTTCCATATGCCGATGTTCCGGCATTGAAGCGGGAAGGGACGATTGAATTCATCCCATTCGCAGAAGCGTTTGCTGAAACAGAAGGGACGTTCATCGAAGTGGACGAGGATGAAGTTGCCGTCATCCTTTATACGAGTGGGACGACCGGAAAACCGAAAGGAGCTCTCCTCACCCATCGAAACTTGTTCTCAAACGCACATTCTATCGGAGAGTATTTAGACATCACTCCAGAGGATAAAGCATTGGCGGCATTGCCGATGTTCCATGTTTTCTGTTTGACGGTCATCGTCAATGCACCACTCCTTCGAGGGGCGACGATTGTCATTTTACCGAAGTTCTCTCCGCAAGATGTGTTCGACTTGGTGCCGAAGCACCGTGTGACGTTATTTGCCGGAGTGCCGACGATGTACAATTTCTTGTTACAGACGGCAATGAAAGTACCAGCCTACACATCTGCGTTGAAGCATGTCCGTGTCTTCGTCTCAGGAGGAGCAAGCTTACCAGTTCAATTGCTCGAGTCATTTGAGCAGATGTTTGAGTGCAAGATTCTAGAGGGGTATGGCTTGTCCGAGGCATCGCCGGTCACCTGCTTCAACCCGCTCCATGGCGAGCGAAAAGCCGGGTCGATCGGACCTTCAATCGTTCACGTCGAAAATAAAGTCGTCGACGAGCTTGGGGAAGAAGTCGGCGTCGGTGAAGTCGGAGAGTTGATTGTACGAGGACCGAACGTCATGAAAGGGTATTACAAACTACCGGAAGAAACGATGATGACACTTCGAGACGGATGGCTCTATACAGGCGATTTGGCGCGACGTGACGAAGATGGTTACTTCTATATCGTCGACCGGAAGAAGGATATGGTCATCGTTGGAGGCTATAACGTATACCCTCGTGAGGTAGAGGAAGTATTGTATCAACATCCGGATATCGTCGAAGCTGCCGTCATCGGTGTGCCGGATGCAGAACAAGGGGAAGCGGTGAAGGCATTCGTCGTTACGAGACATGATGGTCTCACGAAAGAAGATATCCGTGCCTACACACAAACGAAATTAGCAAAATACAAGCAACCAACCTATATCGAATTGATTGATGAGCTTCCACGAAATACGACCGGTAAGATTTTACGAACGGTCTTAAAGAGCGAAGCGTTTCAAAATAGTTGAGTAGAGAAGGGCGACTGAAGTGACCCCTAAAAGTTAGACACGGTTATTTCATCTAGGCTACGTGAACGAACTGGGTCCGGTATTGCACCGGACTCAGTTTTAATTTTGCCTTGATTCGTCGTGTGTTGTAATAGTCTATGT